>DATAIE010000239.1:0-2916 GCA_036262875.1 Verrucomicrobiales bacterium | reverse complement strand
TACTCCCGGCTCGCAAAGACGACGGAACTCCCGATTCCCTCCAGCACGGGTACGCCGGGTGCGGCCAATTCCCGCGCGGTGGCCAATGCGGGGCCGGTTCTCAGCGGTCTGCGACACGTCCCGGTGGTGCCGGCGCTTGGGCAGAATGCGGTCGTTTCGGCGACGGTAAGTGACCCTGACAATGTGGCCTCGGTAACGCTCTTCTACAAAGCGGAGGCCGCACCGGTCTTCACCAGCGCACCGATGAATCTCTCTTCGGGAGTTTGGACGGGGACGGTTCCGGCGCAGTCGACCGCCGGAACGGTGATCCAGTTTTACGTGCAGGCAACGGATGGTGCCGGGGCGACCAGCACTGCCCCTGCTAACGGACCCGCCTCCCGGGCCCTGATCCAGTGGGCTGACTCGCAAAGCAGTGCGCTTCCTGCGCACGAACTGCGGCTCGTTATGCTGAACGCAGACCGTGATTTCCTGCTCGCCACCACCAACCGCGTCAGCAACGAGCGGCAGCCCGGCACGCTGGTGTATCGCGGAGGAGAGACCTTTTACGATATCGGAGTGCGCCTCCAGGGCACGCCTGCAGGCCGCGTTCGGGACGGCGAATCATATCCGGGATATGATATCGGCTTTCCACCGGATCACCTCTTCCGCGGGGTGCATGAGAACATCAGCATCGATCGCAGTGGTCGCGCACCGGTCGTTCGAGGCCAGGATGAGATCTATTTGAAGTACACCTTTCATCGCGCGGGGGTGCCCTGCACGTTCGATGACCTTTGCTACTTCATTTCTCCCTTCGGAGTTCACACTGGAACGGCGATTCTCCAGATGGCCGGTTACGGCGGCGGCTTTGTTTCATCGCAGTTCGATGCGGAGGGAACGGTCTTCAATCTGGATATTACCTACGATCCCGCGTCCACTACCGACAACCAGCCTGAGAGCATCAAGCTGCCCGTGCCCATCTCCGCGCATATCGGCACGGATTTTGCCAACCTTGGCACGGACAAGGAGCAATACCGGGGGCCTTTCGATATCCGGGCCGGACGCCGCTACGACGATTATTCCGCCCTCATTCCTTTTTGTCAGGCAATGTCCGCCGCCACCGCTCAACTGCCTGTGCAGGCTGCGCCGAAGCTGGACCTCGATGCCTCGCTGCGCTGCTTCGCGCTGGTGAACCTGTGGAGTGTCGCAGACACCTACTATTCCGGCGGCCTGCAGCATAACATCCGGATGTTTGTGCCGAACAGCGGAACGGGCATAACCCTTCTGCCCTGGGATAACGACTTTGTGGCCACCGGCGGAGCCTCCGCCGCTCTCTATCCCGCCGGCAATAACTTCGGACGATTGATTGGAAGTTCACCCGACATCCGGCGGCGGTATCTCAATCACATGCACGGATTCTGCCAGACGGTGTTTCAGAGCAGCGCGCTCAATCCGTGGTTTGCGCACTACGGTGCCACGGTGGGACAGAACATGACAGGAATGGCGGCATTCGTCGATGCACGCCGTGCCTTCGTGCTCGGTCAGATGCCGACGGCAACGGCATTTGCGATCACCACAAACAGCGGCGCGGATTTTGCGGTGAGTGCTCCCACCACGGTGCTGGCCGGCACGGGGCCGATCAACGTTCGCGATCTTCGCATCGCGGAGACCGGCTTCACACCGGTAGTGACATGGACGAGCGACAGTGCATGGCAGTTCACGATGCCCCTCCTGCCGGGCGTGAATGCCATCACGCTTCAGGGACTGGACTACACGGGCACCGTCGCCGTCACAGATACTATTGCCATTACCAATAATCTTTCCGCGCCGGATCCCCGCGACTTTCTGCGTCTGACAGAACTGCACTATCATCCGGCCAATCCCTCGACCGCCGCGGAAACGGCCGTCTCCACGGATGACAGTGACTATGAGTTCATTGAACTGCAAAACACCGGTGTCGCTTCTCTCGATATAAGCGGGGTCCATTTCGGAGCAGGAATCGATTTCACCTTTCCTCCGGGCACCAGCCTGGCCGCGGGACAGTTTGCGGTCCTGGTACGGAATACTGCGGCGTTCCAGGCCCGTTACGGACCGGTCCCTGTGGCGGGAGTCTATGCGCCGGACAGCCTGAACAACGGAGGGGAAACCCTGACTCTGAACGATGCCACCGGGCGTCTCATCCTTTCATTTACGTGGGATGACGACTGGTTCCCTCATTCCGACGGAGGCGGCTGGAGTATGGTGCCGGTCAATCCGGCGGCACTGGCGACCCTCAATACAGCCGCGGGCTGGGGGCTCAGTTTTCAGAAGCATGGGAATCCGGGTGCTGCGAACGGAGGCATCACGGGCAGTGAGTTCGCCGGCTGGCAGTTTGGCCACTTTACCGTGGAGGAACTCGCTAATCCGGCGATCAGCGGCAGCGGGGCGGATCCTTCGCACCAGGGGATGGATAATTTCCTTCGCTATGCGTTCGGTCTCACGCCGCAGGCTTCGCCGCTCGCGGCCATGCCCACGGCGGTCACAACGGGAGGCATGCTGCGGATCGAGTTCAGGCGTCTGAAGCGGGCAGTGGACATTGTCTACACCGCCGAAACCTCTGCCGACCTTGGCGCCTGGAGCGCCGTCGCAGGGACACCGGTTGTCCTTCTCGACAACGGAGACGGGACCGAAACCGTCCGTATCGAAACTCCCGCTGCAGGCTCGCGGAAGTTTGCCAGAGTGCGCGTGCAGACCACTCCCTAGCCGTCCGGCGGGCTGCACACGCATACAGGGAGAAATGGAGGTTGGGCAAAATATTGGCCCTCTCCGCGCCGTTAAGGGAAGGCCCCCCTTTCTCCCGTGAAGCACATCCTCTCCGCTTTCCTCCTGTCTGCCACCGCCGTTTCGGCGGTTGAGGTGACGTTTGAGAAAGATGTCCGTCCCATTTTGAAGGCTCACTGC
>DATAIE010000238.1:0-6708 GCA_036262875.1 Verrucomicrobiales bacterium | reverse complement strand
CCCGCATTCAACTGCGCCAGCAGTTTGAGCGAATCGCGTTCGTGTTCCGCGCTGACGTTTTGCGCGGGGGTGAGATCACGCACCGGTGCGCCGCGCGATTGCAGCGCCACGCCCTGGTGCCGCGCCGGGAGAAAACCGTTCGCCCAGTTTGCGACCGTCCCCGCGGGGAGACCGCGTGCATCCGGCAGCACGACGAAGGCCGGAAGATTTTCGTTCTCGCTTCCGAGCGCATAACTGATCCATGCCCCCATCGCGGGAAAGCCATTGAAACGAAACCCGCTGTTTTCCTGAAACGTCGCCGGCGCGTGATTGGAGGAATCCGCCACCATCGAACGAATGACGCAGAGTTCATCCGCCACGCCGGCCAGGTGCGGGAACAGATCGGAAACCCACAGACCGCTTTGCCCGCGCTGCTTGAAATTCCAGTCCGGCGCCCGCAACGGTCCCACCTTTCCAAAAAACGGGTCCAGCTTTTCTGTGGACGGCATTGGCTGCCCGTGACGTTTGATCAGCTCCGGCTTGTAGTCGAAGGAGTCCAACTGGCTCAGTCCCCCGCACAGGCAAATGTGCACCACCCGCCGTGCCCTCGGACGAAACGGGGGAACCTGCGTCTCCCCTCTCAATGGTCCCAGCAACGAAAGGGTGGCCGCACCGCCAAGTCCTCCCCCCACCCATGAAAGGAAGCCCCGCCGCGAGAGCGCGGACAGGTGACGGGTGCGAACATCATTCATCCTCCGGATCGTATCCGGAACCCGTCTCATGCCAAGCCCGCGGATGAGGCAGCTTCCAACCGTTGCAAATCAAGGTGGGCCATGGGCTCAAGAATTCGCAAAAATCAATTTCCGACGGCTCAAGACCCGCTCGAAGGCAAACAGAGTGAAAGCAGTGCACGCCGTTGCGAATGCCCATCCCCAGCCGCGCCGCTCCTTCACGCCGGCCCGGTAATCGTCCAGGGTGAAGTAGGCGGTGGTTTCGCTTCGGAGGGCACGGATGCGCACAGGCGTGTCGGCGTCCGGCTTTTCCCAATCCTCTTTCTCCACCAGCAGTGTCAGCGCCGTGCCGGCTGCGGGTGCGGCAGCGCGCTTAAAGTGGCTGTCGTATCCGTAGCGCTCCACGAGAAAGCCGGGTTTCTGTCCCGCCAGGCGGAGATGCAGTTCGTGTTCGATCATATTTTTGCGCAGCCGGACGTCCTGTTCCTCCCATTTCTCCACGGTGCCCTTTACTTCCGTGAGGTCGCTCTCTGAGGGCATGGGAGGATAGAAGGACCAGATCCATGCCGCGATGCTGGCGAGGAGGAGGAGAACAAGGAATGAAACAACGCAGCCCGGTTTTGGCTGTGTGCCGACTGGAGGGATGGAGGAGGCGGACATGGCTGCTCCTTTCTTCGCCAACCGCCACTGCTTGATTACGGCTTCTCTTTGCGGTTCCGCAGGAATCTGCGGGACGCCTCAATATACCAGGACCCCGTGCACCGGTACGCCCGGGGGCAGGAGAGACCGGCCATTGAGGAAGCCGAGTTCCACCAGGAACGTCATCCCGGCGAGTTCACCGCCGAGTTCCTTTATCAGCTTTGCGGCGGCGGCGCTGGTGCCGCCGGTAGCGAGGACATCGTCGACGAGCCACACGCGCTCTCCCGGGAGCACGGCATCCCGGTGCATTTCGATCATGTTCTCGCCGTATTCGAGGCTGTAGGACGTGCCGACGGTCTGCCATGGCAGCTTTCCCTTTTTCCTGACGGGAACGAAGCCGGCCTTCAACCGGTCGGCGACGGCCCCTGCAAAGATGAAGCCGCGTGCGTCGATAGCCACGATCTTGTCCACTCTGCAGCCCGCCATCGTTTCGATGATGGCGTCGATCGTTTTGGAAAACAGGGCACCGTCCGACAGGACCGTCGTGATATCCTTGAAGAGAATGCCGGGCTTCGGAAAGTCCGGCACATCGCGGATCGCGCGGTGGAGGATTTCAAGGTCGGATGGATTCATAACAAACCGTGCCCGTTCTTACGCCCTGATTTCCTCCGCGCCGTAATAGGGGCGCAGAGCCGGCGGGATTTCCACGCTGCCGTCCTCCCGCTGATACGTCTCCAGCAGAGCCACATAGAGACGGGCAAGGGCGGTGCCTGATCCGTTGAGAGTGTGGCAGAAGGGATTGCTCTTCTTTGCCGCCGGATCCTTGTAGCGCAGCTTCATGCGCCGCGCCTGGTAGTCGCCGAAATTGGAACAACTGGAAACCTCAAGGTACCCGCCCTGGCCGGGAGCCCACACCTCGATGTCATAGGTCTTGAGACTGCCAAAGCCGATATCGCCCGTGCACAGTTCGATGGTGCGGTAATGCAGGCCCAGCAGTTGCAGAACTTTTTCAGCATCGGCGGTCAGCGCTTCCAGCTCCGCCATGCTGTTCTCCGGCAGACAGATTTTCACCAGCTCCACTTTGTCGAACTGGTGCATGCGAATGAGGCCGCGCGTCCCGACACCGGCCGCACCGGCTTCGCGCCGGAAGCACGGCGTGTAGGCGGCATAGCGGATCGGCAGATCAGACATCTCCACGATCTCCTCACGGTGCAGATTTGTGACCGGCACCTCAGCCGTGGGCGCGAGGTAGAGGCCGTCCTCCGGACAGTGATAGAGCTGGTCGCCAAACTTTGGCAACTGTGTGGTCCCGATGAGAGAGTCCGCGTTCACCAAAAACGGCGGCAGCACTTCCGTGTAGCCGTGCTGCGTGGTGTGCAGGTCGAGGAGGAGGTTGATGAGGGCGCGTTCCAGCTTCGCGCCCTTGCCGCGATAGACGACGAATGCGCTGCCGGTGACTTTCACTCCGGCTTCGAAATCCACGAGGCCCAGCTGTTTCGCGAGAGTGACGTGATCCTTTGGCGCGAACGTGAATGCCGGCGGCGTGCCCCAGCGGCGCACCTCCGGGTTCGCTTCGGCATCGGCACCCACCGGACAGCCATCATGAGGAAGATTGGGGATGCTCAGCAGCAGGGATTCCTGAGCGGCGTCGAGAGCCGTGGTTTCCTGATTCAACTGATCGATGCGCGTGCCGATGCCGCGCATTTCGGTCTCGATGGCGGCGGTGTCCTGCCCCTGCTTTTTGGCAATGCCGATTTCCTTGCTGGTGCGGTTCCGTTCGGACTGAAGATGTTGTTTCTCCGTCTCCGCCGTGCGGCGCTTTTCGTCGATGCGCAGCACCTCGTCCACGGACTGCCAGACGTCGCCGCCGCGCAGTTTGAGCCGCTCTTTGATCCTGTCCGGATTTTCCCGGATGCTTTTGATATCCAACATAGCGCGCCGACTCTGCCGCACCCCACCCGGGCGGCAAGGCCGTTTTGGCAGGGCTGCGGGCGGGCGAAGGACCCGTGCCGGCCTATTTAGTTACGGCCTTTCCCTCTGTAATGACTGCCTTTCCCTCCGGCGACATACGAAACGTCACGGCGCGGTTCGGATTTCCGGACTGCTGGTAGACGGCCTGCTGCTCAGGGGTGAGAATGCCGCTCAGGGCCTCCTGGCGGGCGTTCCAGCGGGCCGCCATGGCCGCCTCCACCACGGACGGATCGCCCCCCGGATCAGGCAGGGATTGCGACTGCTCCTCCAGCGCGATCTTCGACAGCGCAGCGAAAGCAGCGTCTTTTTGTTCCGCGGAAAGAGTGGTGGCGGATTGCAACTGAGACAGTTCGCGGTTGGCGACCGCCTCCGCGGCATTGGCGGTTTCCTCCTGGCGGAACGAGGAATAGCCTTCCTTCTGTTCATCGTTCAGCACCGCTGCGATGGCCTCGGCCGTTTTCTGTTTTTCTCCGGCATCCTGACCCAGTTTCAGCATCATGGAGCCGTCCGCCGCAGTGCGCACTTTCGGTTGAGCGGCTTCCAGGATGCCCCGGATCTTTTCCTCCTGCTCCGGCGTAAGCGACAGGCGCTTTTTCATTGCAGCCAGTTTTTCCTTTATTTTCTCAGCGTTCAGTTCCGGTGAATGCCCCGGCAATCCCTGTCCACCCGGAAAAAGCATGGCAGGGCCGCCAGTCATTTTCCGTGGAAGGCCGGTGCCGGCTGGCGGGAGCACCGGATCACTGGCTTGTGTCATCGCCATCGACTTGTTGTTTCCGGCAAGGGCCAGGGACGGAGGGGAAATGACCGGCTTTTGTTTCAGAGCGTTCACCTGGTCCTCCAGTGCCGAAATGCGCTGCTGCTGATAGACGGCGGGCGCGGCGGCAGCGATCAGCAGGGCGGCCGAGGCGAGAGCGAATTTTGTTTTTGTAGTCATGGCGAGTGTTGTCAGGAAAGTGGAACTGGTTTGGGCCGTGATGTGCACCTGGGCGGCGGATACGATCTTCATCACCGCGGCCGCGGGCAGGTCGCGCGGGACGGTTCCGGCCAGTACGGCGGTGACGGTGCCGGTGGTGCTGGAAATACCGCGGCGCGCCAGGATGCGGCGCAGCCTGTCGAGGGCACGGCTCAGGCGTTTCTGGGCGGCATCGTCGCTGAGACCGAAAGTGGTCCCGATGCTTCTCCAGTCCTGCTGCTGCCAGTATCGCATGAGCAGGAGCTGGCTGTCCTGCGCCGGGAGTTTTTGGAGAGCGCCGTCGATTTCCGGCGCCAGTTCGTGCGCACCGGCAGCGGTGGGTTCAGGCCTGTTCATAAAGAGCTGCGACTCCTCCTCCCGCCGTCGCCGCCGGCATTCCGTCCGCAGTGCATCCATGGCTGTGCCGGTCGCCGCCGCGTGGAGCCAGGCTCCGAGCGCCCGGGGATCCTTCACTTTTTGCGGCGCTGCCGCCAGTTTTGAAAATACGGACTGCGTCACATCCTCCGCGAGCGGGGCCTCCCCGCGCACGACGCGGAGAGCTGTCGCGTAGACCATGCCGGTCCAGCCTTCGACGAGTTCACGAAAGGCGGCTCCGCACCGGTCGGCGGTGTAACGAAGAAGGAGTTCGCGGGAGCGTTCGGGCGGGATCATGGGAGTGGCTGATCATAGTCGGCACCGGAAGAAAAGTTCCGACAGGAAAATGCCTCTCCCTCCGCGGCATTTATCTGCCGCCCGTTTCCCGTTCTACTCCAGATAAAGCGATCCCCTCTGCCACAGGAGAAAAGCCCATCCGGAGAGGACGCCGCAGAGCCCCCCCCGAGGCCTGCTGGCGTCCCGCTCCGGCGGGCACCCCTGCAAGAAAATCATGATACCGGCCCGGGTCCCTTCCTGGAGGGAGATTCCTTAAGAATCGCGGGACAAAGGGCGGGGTTCATTGATTTGTGACTTGGAGGCAGCGGTTCCTGTGCCAGCCGCCCGGGTATCCGGTTGCGTCGTTTTCATGCATCGAATGAATGAGACCGGGCTCACCCGGAGATCTCCGCGATGAATCAGACAGCCTGTTTTCTGCGGAGAGAAACCATACCCGGCGTGACTTTTGACCGGAAACGGTTCAGTTAAAGGCGGAATGGAACCTGTTACTGAGTCTGTCCGCCACTGCGTACGGTGCGGGGGAGTGTTGCCGCCGGCGCGGACGGGGAGCGTATGCCCGCGGTGTCTGGTGGCGGCGGTGCTGCAGTCTCCCGAAGACCCCGCGCCGGCGGCGGAGCCGGTGATCGGGCGTTTTGGGGAATATGAACTGATGAGCGTTGCCGGCAGAGGCGGGATGGGAGTGGTCTACCGCGCCCGCCACCTGCGGCTGGGACGGGAGATTGCCCTTAAAATGGTCGCCTTTCCCGTGCTGGCAGGAGAATCCGCGGCCCGCCGGTTTCGGGCGGAGGTGGAAAGCATGGCCGGCCTTGACCACCCGCATATCATTCCGGTGTATGAATTCGGCGAGGTGGAGGGACAGGCGTATTACACGATGAAGATCATCGATGGCGGGCACCTCAGCGCCCGCCTGCGTGATACGGCGTGGCCGGTCGCGGAGAGGGTCCGGCTGCTGGTGAAGGTGACGCGCGCCGTGGACTATGCCCACCGGCACGGGGTGCTGCACCGCGATTTGAAGCCTTCGAATATCATGATCGATGCGGCGGGCGAACCGCATGTGTGCGATTTCGGCCTCGCCCGCAGGCTGGAGGGGGAAAGCAGCATCACCCTCAGCGGCACGGCCCTGGGCACTCCGGAATACATGGCCCCGGAGCAGGCGAGCGGGGATACCGGGAGAGCCACCACCGCGGCGGATGTTTACAGCCTGGGAGCCATCCTGTACGAGTGCCTTGCGGGGCGGCCTCCTTTTCACGGCGGCAATGCCCTCGAAACGATGCGACAGGTGCTGGAGCAGGAACCGGCGGCCCCTTCGCCGGTCTCGCATCCGGCGGACCGGGACCTGGAGACCATCGCCATGAAGTGCCTGTCCAAGGAACCGGCGCGGCGTTATCTGTCCGCCGCCGCCCTCGCGGATGACCTGGAGCGCTGGCAGCGGCACGAGCCGATCACCGCCCGGCGCCCGGGGCCGCTGGAGCGCGCGGGGAAATGGCTGCGCCGGCATCCCGCCCTGACGGCCATCGCCGGATTGCTTGTCGCGGCCGGCGGGACCTTTCTCTGGCAGCATCTTCGTGAGGAGGAGCGGGTGAAATCAGAGCGCGACCGTGCCGAAGCGGGATGGGCGGCTTCGCGCGCCCGGCTCTACGCGGCGGACATGGATGCCGTCGCCGATGCTCTGGACCGCGGCGACCATGGGGTGGCGGTGGCGAGACTGCAGGCTCATCTCCCTTCATCCGGCGCGCCGGATGAACGGGGACTCGAATGGTATAT
>DATAIE010000237.1:0-5620 GCA_036262875.1 Verrucomicrobiales bacterium | reverse complement strand
GCGTGTGCCGCAAATGATCGCAGCCAAAGCCCGCCAGGCGGCGACCGCGGCCGCTGTGGAAAAAGCGCGCCGCGATTTGGAGCGGACGGTGCTGCATGCTCCATATGCCGGACGCATTCGCGCGACGTTGACGGATCTGGGCTCTTATGCGGCTCCGGCTTCCCCCCTGGCGGATTTTTACTCCACGGATGCTTATCAGGTGAACCTGCCCCTTTCCCTGGACGACTTTCGCCTGCTGGAGCCCGGCAATGCAGCCCCAGTGAAGCTGACGTCCGGCAGCGGTGAATTGCTGACCACTTTTTCAGCCGCCATTGTTCGCACGGCGGCGGCCATTGACCAGGCCAGCCGGTCGATTCAGGTCATCGCCGAAATCAAGCCGCCGGAAAAAGCCCAGCCCCTGCTGGTACCCGGGTTGTTCGTGAAAGCGTCGCTGCCCGGGCAGACGCTGAAAAATGTGGTGAAACTGCCGCGCATTTGTTTGTTCCCTGACAACCGCATCGCGGTGGTGACGGCGGAAAACAAACTCAACTTCCGCGCGGTAAAGGTGGCCCGGCAGGGACGCGATGACGTGCTGATTTCGGACGGTGTCAAAGAGGGTGAGCGCGTCCTCGCCACCGCGCTGGCCGTGGTCACGGAGGGACTGGAGGTAAAGCCCGTCGAAAGCGCGTCCCTTGCTGTACCGCGCGCTGGAAATAAACCGGCGGAGGAAAAACCCTCCTCTGTTCCCGCCGGAGCACCGAAATGATGTACGTCTGGTCAAAACTGAGCGCCGCCAAATGGGAGGACGCATGGGAGGAGCGCTTCCACGGCCCGCTCCGGACGGGGCTGGCGATCACACGGCTGCCGGGCGGACGGACGATCCGGGTGGAGGTTTATTGTGAGCGGCGCAGCGATGCGGCCCGCATTCAGAAGGAATTCGGAGGGCAGATTCGCGAATTGAAGCAGCAGAACTGGGCGGCCAAAGCAGCGGAAAGCCTCCGTCCGGTAATGATTCGCAACACGCTCATCATCACCCACAGCACAGAGGCGGCGGAAAAAATGCGGGCGGCCTATCCGGAAAGAAAGGTGCTGTGCATTCCCGGCGAGATGGCCTTTGGAACCGGCGATCATGCTACGACGGCCACCTGTCTCCGCCTGCTGGCGGATTACGCAGAGGCAAAAAAGCGGGCGGGGCAGCCGTGGAGTTTGATGGACCTCGGATGCGGCACCGGCATCCTGGCGATCGCCGCGGCGCTGCTCGGTGCGAAGCCCGTGGAGGGATTCGATTTTGATCCCGCCGCGGTAAAAGTAGCTAACAAAAACTCGAAAGCCAACGGATCCCGGGGGCTGAAGTTCACCCGGGATGACGTCACTACCTGGAAGCCGGCGCGGCAGTACGATGTGGTCGCGGCAAATATCTTCTACGATGTCCTGACTCTCTCTTTCGACCGTATTGCGGCGGCGGCGAAGCCGGGCGGCATGGTGATCGTGTCCGGCATTCTTCACACGCAGGCGGACAGTTGCCTGGCGGCAGGACGAAAGGCGGGACTGAAGTTTGAGAAACCCTGCCACAAAGGGAAGTGGGTCACCGCCGTGGGCCGGCGCCCGTAGACGCTGACAAAGTGAGGCCCTTCAGTTGCCTTGCAATGCACTGTGGTGCCTGCACACTCCGGTCCATGTCACCGGCGATGCGCAGGGTTTTATTTGGAACGGCGGCCTTTGCGGCGGCCTTTGGAGCGCTGTGGCTGATCGACCATCAGATTTTCCAGCCGCGGGAAACGGAAAAGCCGGAAACGGTGATTCTTGAACAGCGTTCCAAAGTGGACCCCGGTCTGCTGCCGGTATCCACCGCGCTGAACAATGAAATGGCGATGGTGACGGAACGGGTGATGCCCAGCGTGGTGAGCATTCAGGTGCAGCGCCGCCGCATGGTCCCGGAGACCGTGCTGCATGGAGGCGAGCACCGCACCGAGACCCGGGAAGTTCCGGAGCGGGGGGTCGGCTCGGGCACCATCATCGGAAAGGAGGGTCACATCCTCACCAACTGGCACGTGGTGGAGGGTGGAGAGGCTGCCATCCTCGTAACACTGAGCGGCGAGGAAAGCGCCCGGCCGGCCACTCTCGTGGACAAGGACGATCAGCGGGATTTGGCACTTTTGAAAATCGTGCCGCGGCGCGATGGAGAACAGTTTCCCGCGCTCCATATCGGCGACTCCGGCAAGCTGCGCCCCGGGCATATGGTCCTGGCCATGGGCAGCCCGTTTGGCCTGCGGGAAACGGTGACCAACGGCATCATCAGTCACTGTGCCCGGCGGGTGAGTGACACTTATACTTCGTATCTTCAGACCAACTGCGTGATCAACCCGGGGAACTCCGGCGGACCGCTGGTGAATCTGGAGGGGGACATGGTCGGCATCGTGACACGCAAGCTTCTCGGGCCGGAGGATCAGGCATCGTCGGAGGGATACGGGCTGGCCATTCCCAGCAACGATCTCCTCCTGGCGCTGGACAGTCTGATGTACAAGGACCGGCCCCAACCCTATCTGGGGATCATGGTGGAGGACTGGCCGGAGAGCTACTGGCTCAAGCAAAAGGACCCGGAGGCCGTCATCGTAAAAGGAGTGGATAAGAATTCCCCCGCGGAAAAGGCCGGTCTGAAAATGAACGATGTCATCGAAAGTCTCGACGGGGAGAAGATCGCACATATCTATGATTTCTGGCGGCGGGTGAGGCTGCACAAATCCGGAGACTCCCTCGATCTGACCGTTCGACGGGGACGCGATGCCAAACCTGAGCACATGCAGGCAGTCCTCACCGGTCTGCCCGAGTCACCCTCCACTCCGGGAGTGGCCTACGGGGTTCATGTCAGGAAGCTCCACTCCTACGAGCGGAATCTGCTGAACATACTGGATGGCAGCGGTCTCCGGGTGGAGGAGGTGGAGCCAAAGTCGCCGCTGGTGACGATCCTCACCCGCGGCATGAACGTGCTTCTTGTCGCGACTCCGGACGGCACTACCGCCTTGACCGTTTCGAGCCCCGAGGAATTCCGCAAGGCCCTCGAGGATCTCGCCGGCACCGGGGGCAATGTGATCGTTGCCTCACCGGGCGGGGTCAACAAGCCACTCAAATTCCCGCCTCTGAAATAACCCATGCCCGCAAAACGCCGCCCCGTCGCGGAGGATCAGCCCGCGTTATTCGCTCTGCCAGGCATGCAGTCTGCCGCTGTAAATCCCCGCCCCCCGCTAACGAAGGAATTGGAGGACTTCTGTGAATTCGGGGAGAAGACGCTCGTTCAGGAACTCGCGGTGCCAGGATGTCCACCGCTGCCCGTTTTCGTAAATGAATTCTGGACGGCGGGTCAGCGGCAGGCGCATTCGCTGCACGAGGTTTCCTACCGGGCATGCTTTAAGCCGCAGCTTCCGCGCTTTTTCATCGAGCGCCTCACGGAAACAGGAGACGTCGTCTACGATCCATTCATGGGCCGCGGCACCACTCTTATAGAAGCTGCATTGATGGGAAGGGTCCCCTGGGGTTGCGATATCAATCCCCTGAGCCCCATTTTGATCCATCCGCGGCTGCATCCGCCGGAACTCGCCGACGTGCGGGAACGCGCCGCCGTTTTGCCGCTGAAACTGGAGGTGGAGACCAGGGATGAACTGCTGGTCTTTTATCACGCTGATGTGCTGCACGCGGTGAGCAGTCTGCGGCATTATTTTCACGAGCCCGGCCGTGACCTTCTGGACGGGTGGCTGCGCATGGTGACCACCAACCGCCTCACCGGGCACAGCGCCGGGTTTCTTTCCGTGTACTCCCTGCCGCCGAATCAGGCCGTTTCCATCAAGAGCCAGATTCGCATCAACGAAAAACGGAAGCAGACCCCGCCGCCCCGCGATGTGAGCGCCATTTTGCAAAAGAAGAGCAAGCAGCTCCTGGCAGACCTGACTTCCCGGGAGCGCGCGACGCTGGCCTCTGTATTCGATTCCTCCAGGCTGGTGACCGCCTCCTGCGATCACACGCCCATGCTGCCGGACAACAGCGTCTCTCTGGCGGTCACTTCCCCGCCCTTCCTCAATGAAGTGCAATATGATATCGACAACTGGCTGCGCTGCTGGTTCAACCACATCGACTCCAAAGAGGTCGCGCTGTGGCAGGTGCGGCAGCCGGAGCAGTGGCAGGAAAAAATGACCGGCGTCTTCCGGGAACTGCGCCGCATTCTAAAACCCGGAGGCCATGTGGCCTTCGAGGTGGGGGAGGTGCGTCAGGGAAGCGTGAAGCTGGAGGAACTGGTGGTGCCCGCCGCCGTGGATGCCGGATTGGAGCCGGTGCTGGTGATGATCAATGCGCAGGAATTCACCAAAACGAGCAACTGCTGGGGGATTAACAATTCAGAAGCGGGAACAAATACGAACCGGATCGTGCTTTTAAGGAAGGTTGATTGAATCGTTTCGGTTCATCCCTGCATCATTTGCGTCCCAGGGGCGGGGCATCCGCCAGGCGGAGCACGGGCGTTCCTTCTTCAGTTTTTCCCTTTCCAGCGCGCCCTCCCGCCGCGAACAGTAGGAACGAAAATCATGCTGTGCGACGTCTGCAAACAGAAGAAGGCCACTGTGTTTCTCACCCAGATCGTGAAGGGGGAAATGCAGAAGGTAAACCTGTGCGAAAGCTGCTCGAAAGAGAAGGGCGTCACAGACCCCACGGGATTCGCGCTGGCGGACATGCTGCTGGGGTTCGGGCACGGCGAGAAAATTGAAACGCAGCCGCAGGAGCGCACCTGTCCGGCCTGTGGAATGCCCCAGACCACTTTCCGCAAAACCGGCCGTCTCGGCTGCGCGAAATGCTACACCGTTTTTGGCGAGGGCATGGACAACCTCCTCAAGGCGATGCACAAGGGGACACGCCATACCGGCAAGGTCCCCGCGAGGGCCGGTCCTCAAGCCACCGGCCCGCGGCTGGAGGAACTCAAGGCGGCGCTCGACGAAGCCGTGAAATGCGAGCAGTTCGAAGAGGCGGCCCGCATTCGTGACGAAATTCTTCGCCTCAGCCAAACCGTCTGACCCCGCCAGCCGCCATGATGAAATTCGCCACCCTCCTGCGAAAGCCGCCCGAATGGATGCAAAATGACGGCCCGCACCGGGACATCGTCATCACCAGCCGCATTCGCCTCGCCCGGAATCTGGAAGGTTCCACTTTCCCTGGCTGGGCCCGCAAGGAGGACCGCGTGACCCTCATGCAGCAGCTCCAGCCTCAGGTGGAATCGCTGCCGGAAATGAAGGATTGCTTCAGCGAAGACCTCGGAAATCTGGACGCCATTCGCAAACAGGTGCTGGTGGAAAAGCACCTCATCTCCCGCGAACAGGCCGCCAAGGCCGGCGGCAGTGCTGCGGTGATCAACCGGGATCAGTCGCTCTCGATCATGATCAATGAGGAGGACCACCTCCGCATGCAGAGCATCCGCTCCGGGCTCGATCTCCGTGCCGCCTTTGCCGCGCTCGACCGGGTGGACAGCGAGTTGGAGGGCCTTGTCCCTTACGCTTTCGATCAACGGTTCGGCTATCTCACCGCCTGTCCGACCAACCTCGGCACCGGCATGCGCGCCAGTGCCATGCTTCACCTGCCGGGGTTGGTGCTGAGCGAGCAGGTG
>DATAIE010000236.1:0-2135 GCA_036262875.1 Verrucomicrobiales bacterium | reverse complement strand
GGGAGAATCGCTGGGGGCGTGGCTCTACCGGAGGACCTCGTTTGTGGCGGCGGGCTGGCGCCGGAGTGAAGGCCGCCGCCGGGCGAGGGAGGAAAAGGCGGTGGCGATGGCGGAGGAAACCGGGGTGGGTGAGGGGCTGCCGGCGGCATTTGACGAGGCGATGGGAAGCCTGCGCGAGGGCGACCGGCAGGTGCTGCTGTGGAGGTATGTGGAGGAGCGATCGTACAATGTGATAGGAAACACGCTCGGTATTTCAGAGGACGCGGCGCAAAAGCGGGCCGCGAGAGCGCTGGAGCAGTTGCGGGCGAAACTGGTCAGGCGCGGAATGCTGCACAGTGCCAGTGCGCTGGCGGGACTGCTGGTGGCGGCAGCGGGCAGGGAAACGGTTTCGGCTGCGGCTCAGGCGCGCTGGTGTGCGTCCGCGATGAAACATGCGGGGACGGCTTCATGGGCCGCGGCGGGGCTGGCGATCCCCGCCGCGTGCCTGATCACGGGCGTCGTCCTGCCGGTGACGATCCCGTCTGCGCCGCAAAAACAAATCACTGCCGGAAGCGGTGCCGCGACGACCTCCGTCCCGTTATCGACCGTGGCCGGCGCGGCTGCGGTAGTAACAGACCTGCCGGGGTTAATGGCGATTGCCGAAAAGATTGAGGCATCTCCGCTCTGGATGGCTCGTCTGGATCGCGCAGTGGCACGACTGGGAGCGAAGGAATGCGCGCAGCTAATGGAGGAACTTGGCTACGCACCGGACTTTTCTGTAAAAAATCCGCTCCGTGACTTACGTAAACGACTTGTGGCCCGCTGGTCCGAAACGGATCCAAAGGAGGCCGCAAAACACCTTTCCGACAACCAGGAGCTGGAGGTGGCATTTCGAAGCCTCGGCCTCGCTGATCTGCCGGCAGCGGAAGCGCTCATTGCGCAGCAACCCAAAGAAGGGGACCGGTTTCCCCTGTGGCGGGCTGCCTTGTGCGGACTGGCTTCGAAGGACCTTCTGCTGGCGTTGCAGCAAATGCCGGAAGGCGGCGCGCGACTCAATGTTCCATGGATGGACCAAATGGAGGAAGCGGTAATCATGGCTTCGGTGGAGACAAATCCGGAGCAGACGGCAAAAGTGCTCGCCTCAAGAAATCGTCCCGTCGAACAGGGCCTCCGTGCCCAGGCGCTGGAGAATCTCGCGAAGACCAATGCCGCGCTGGCTCTCGCGCTGATGCGGGCGGCGCCCCTTCCCACGGGCAATGCGCCCAATACGGAGAACGCGATCTTTCAGGGGATGCTCAAACAGGACCGGAGGGAGGCGGTGCGGCTGGCTCCGGAGTTGCTGGGTGCACGGTGTGTGAACCGGGCCCTCGATGCGGCCAACGCGCTGTATGCGGAGGGGTTTGAATCCGCGCGGACACAGGCGGAGAGGATCGCAGATCCCGATTTTCGCGATGCGGTCCTGAACCGTCTTTGTTCGCGGCTGGCGGGAGAAAAGCCGGCCGAAGCGCTGGCGATGTTTAAAAGCGATGACGTCCGCCCTGGAGGAAGCGAAGTGTGGTGGACGGCGCTGTCGGCCCTCGCTGTGCAGGATGCGCCGGCTGCGGCGGCGGTGAAATTGAGCGCCGGGGCGAAGCCGAGCGGGCGGATTTCCTCTGTGGCCAGTGCCATCGCCCGCAAGGATTTCGCGGCGGCGCTGACGTGGCTGGAAGGACTGCCGGACGCCTGCAAAGAGGAGCGCTTACGCGCATTACAAACTCTTGTGTCGCAACAAACAGGCAGTGAACCCAGGGTCGTTGCAGAGCAGGCGATAACATTGAGCGATCCCGCGAGCCAGGCCGCAGTTCTGCCGTCTGCTGTGCAGCACTGGTGTGAAAAGGATCCGCCGGCGGCGAAGGCGTGGGCGTCCCGCTTGTCAGGAACCGCACGGATGGCCGCCGCGGCAGGCATCCTTCAGGCGTCAAAACCGGGCACGCCGGAGGGAATGGCTGCGGCGCAATCGATGGTGAAAGAAATGGTCGGTAGCCTGGGAACTCCGCCGTCATCGATTGAATACGCTGTATCCAACTTCATGTACCGGTGGCTGCAGAGTGATTCTGAAAAGGCTTCCGTCTGGGCGGATGCCCTGCCCCGGGGGGCGATGTTCGATCTCGCGGCCG
>DATAIE010000235.1:0-3038 GCA_036262875.1 Verrucomicrobiales bacterium | reverse complement strand
CGACCAGTAAGGGAGTGGAGGCGTCCGGAATCCATGGCGTTCGCCCAGTGCGAGGCACTCGGGGGAGGGTTTCATGCCTTCGGAAGTGGCCGGGTGGGAGAGGCACATGGCGGCGGCACACACGGCCAGTTGCAGACACTGCGGCCACGGCAGCGAGTCATGGATACCCATGAGCAGCCCGGCGGCGAAGGCGTCCCCCGCTCCTGTCGCGCCCTGCACGAAGCCTGCGGGAAGTTGCACCGAGCCCTGGCGAAAGGCCATGCCGGTGTGGTCCACGCAGACAGCCCCCTCTACAAAATGGATCGTCACCGAACGGCGGACACCATGGCGGAAAAGACTGCGGGCGGCGGCTTCGATAGCGGACCAGTCCGGACCCGTGGCGCTGCGCAGGGGCACGCCGGCCAGCTTGCCGGCCTCGATTTCATTGAGAATGAAGTGATCCACCCACGGGAGCGCACTGAGCGCGCTGCGGGCAAAGTCCGCATGCTCCACGCTCACCATATCGGCGGCGGTGATGAGCCCTGCGGCGCTGGCCTGCTCCAGCACATGCGAGGCTCCGCTGCGGCTGTCCGGTCCGATCGCATCGAGTGTATCCAAAAGCATGAAATACCCCAGATAAAACAGCCGTGCCGTGACGCCGGTAAAATCGAAGTGTGCCGGCGAAAGCAGCGCATTTGCGCCGCGCTGGTGGAAGAAGGTGCGCCGCCCGGTGCTCTCGACCGTGAAGGCATCCGTGTAGCTGGTGCTGACGGCACCCGTTTGTTGCAGGCGAGAGGAATCGATGCCGTGGGTTCCGCAATCCTCCAGAATCCAGCGCCCGGTGTTGTCCGTGCCGATGAGGCCGGCGGCGGAAAGCGGAAAACCCGCCTGCATTTTGGCGAGGTCTTTCAGGATATTATACGGCCCGCCCCCATTGGCGGAACTCTCGCGGAGGATACTGGCCAGCATTTCCTCGCCCGGGTAGTAATCAATGATCTTGACGTAATCGACGATGAAATTACCGGCGGCGAGGAGTCCGTGACGGGGTGGCGGTTCGTGCATAATGGGAAGGAGGTCAGAGCGCTGTGAGCGTCTGGAAAGCTGATTTTGACGTGGCTTCGCGGCGACGCCACAAAAAAAGGCCGCCGCTCTCCAGGAGCGGCGGCCTTCAAGGGGAGGCGGATGATTTATTTGCCGTACACTTCGACTTCGGTGTACTGATTCGTATCGTCGGTGCTCCGTCCATTGGAGTAGAGCCGCACGTAGCGGCCTTTCACACCGGCGACAGGAATGGGGCGACCGTTGTTGGTTTCCACCCAGGACTGATCGGCACCCGCGCCAAAACCGGAGGAGTTGTCGAAGTCGTTGTTAAAGACCGTCGTCAAGGTCTTGAATTCCGGATCATCGGAAACCTGCACGACGACGTCCTTGTAGATCACAGCCTGTCTGTGATAGTGCCACACCCAGATGAGGTGGACTTCCTTCGACGCGCCAAGATCGATTTGAATCCATTGCTTCAGCGGCAGGATATCGACGTAACATCCGTCTTCGCTCTGCTTTTCTCCGTTAGTGATCCAGCTCAGTTCACCAAGAGGCGCCGGGTCGGAACTGGTGACGGGCTTACCCCTGGAGAGCAGGGTGACACCCTCGGGCACCGATATTTCCAGCGTCGGCTTGCCCGACTTGTCGAGATTTGGCGGAACGTTGGAGTCCGGCAGCGGAGTGCCTTCAAACATACGCTCCGGCATTTTCGGCGTGATGGTGATCCTGGGCCCGGTGATGACCGCCGGAGCGGAAGGGGCCACTGGTTTGACTGAGGGTTCCGCCGGTTTCGGTGCCTTTGAGGCAACGGTAACGACGGCGGAGGTGCCGGTGGCACTGCCGTCGAAAACGGTTTTTTCCTCAGTTTTCTTCAGAAAATCGAGGCCATCGGCGGGGCGTTCACAGGATGCGAGAGCGAGCACAGCGGCAAGCGACGAGCAGGCGGCGGCGCAGACAGGGAATGGCTTTTTCATAAGACTTGGGACGCAGCGTTCGTTAGGACGATTTCGAAGCCTTCGGGTTGGAACCCGCGCGTTTTTGCGCTTTCAACATTTCCCGTAAAGGGCCGCCGCTCGCCGGGAGCGGCGGCCTTCAAAAGGGAAGGCGGTTATTTGCCGTACACTTCGACCTCGATGTACTGATTCGTATCATCGATGCTCCGGCCGTTGGAGTAGAGGCGGACATAGCGCCCTTTCACTCCGGCAACCGGGATGGGGCGACCGTTGTTGGTTTCCACCCAGGACTGGTCGGCACCCACGCCGAATCCAGCGGAGTTGTCGAAGTCATTGTTAAAGACAGTCGTCGAGGTCTTGAATTCCGGATCATCGGAAACCTGCACGACAACGTCCTTATAGATCACGGCCTGCTTATGGAAGTGCCACAGCCAAATGAGGTGCACTTCCTTCGACTCTCCCAGGTCGATTTGAACCCACTGTTTGAGCGGGAGGATGTCGACGAAGTAACCGTCGTCGCCCTGTTTTTCACCGTCTGTGATCCAGCTCAGTTCGCCAAGAGGCGCCGGATCGGAACAGGTGACCGGCTTACCTTTCGAGAGAAGCGAGACGCCCTCAGGGACAGCGACCTCCAGCGTTGGCTTGCCGGACTTGTCGAGGTTCGGCGGAGGATTGGAGTCGGGAAGGGGAGTGCCTGCAAAAAGCGGCTTCGGCATCTCCGGCTTGATCGTAATCTTCGGGCCTTTGACCACCACGGCAGGGGGTGGGGCAGAGGGTGTCGGAGCGGGTGTCACGGCTGTAGTTTTCGTCTCTGCCGGCTTGGGAGTTTCCACCGGTTTGGGGGGCTCGACCTTTACGACGTCTACTTTGGGAGGAGCTGTTGGGGTCTTTGCCGGTTCGACTTTCGCGACAGTCGGTTTCGGTGCCTCGGGTGTCGTGGTGACGGACGTGGAGGTGCCGGTGGCACTGCCGTCAAAAACCGTCT
Organism: Verrucomicrobiales bacterium; assembly: GCA_036262875.1. Classification (GTDB taxonomy): domain Bacteria; phylum Verrucomicrobiota; class Verrucomicrobiia; order Verrucomicrobiales; family V1-33; genus V1-33. The sequence goes on along the minus strand of DATAIE010000235.1, from coordinate 80 downwards.
TTTCCTCCGCTTTCTTCAGAGGATCGAGGCCGTCGGCGGGCTTGTCACAGGAGACGAGACCGAGCGTGGCGGCGAGAACG
>DATAIE010000234.1:0-18790 GCA_036262875.1 Verrucomicrobiales bacterium | reverse complement strand
CGGCCGCTTCCGGCTTCGCCGGCCTCTACAACACTCCCGCCCTCACCCTCACTCCCAACCCCGGCTCATCCGGAAACACCGGCGCGCCTTTTTCCAATCGCACGCCGTCCGCAATATCCTCTTTGATGAGCAGCGCTCCGTCCATGTCCACATAGTCGAGCAGCGGCAGCAGTTGGGCGATGGCGGAAATGCCCACGCTGCTTTCGCTCATGCAGCCCACCATCAGCTTGAGGCCCAGGGCGCGGGCTTCCTTGATCATGCGGCGGGCGGGAGTCAATCCCCCGGCTTTTGTTAGCTTGATATTGATACCTGTGAACACGCCGGCACATTTGGCCACATCACTTTCCGTTTGGCAGCTCTCGTCGGCGATCACCGGCAGCACGCATTCCGCATGCACGCGACGCATTCCCTCCCAGTCATCGCGGGGCAGGGGCTGCTCGAAGAACTCCACGCCCAGTTCCTTCATCTCCGGTGCGTAGGCGATGGCCTGGTCTGCGGTCCAGGCGGTATTGGCATCGATACGGAAAATGGCATCTGTGTGTTTGCGCAGTTCTCTCACGATTGCCAGATCGTCTGCCGTGCCGAGCTTGATCTTATAAATGGGCCAGCCGTCAAACTCCTTCATCTTCGTCACCATCTTTTCGATCGGATCAATACCGATGGTGTAGTCGCTGAGCGGGAGGTTTTTCAACTCCAGGCCCCACAGCTTCCACACGGGCGCGCCCTCGCGGCGGCCCCAGAGATCGTGAGCGGCTTCGTCGAGGGCGCAGAGAGCGAAGGGATTGTGCCCCAGCACCGGCTGTATGAGGGCCCAGAATTCCTCCGGATTGGTGAAGGGTGTGCTCTCGATCACGCTCCTTGCCGCTTCGAGATCGGCACGCATCGATTCAGGGGTATACTGGTACCATGCGTGCGAAGAGGCTCCCTCACCGTATCCGGTATGCCCTTCGTGCTCCAGGGCTACCAGCAGATTGTGCTGCACCGTCGTGGTGCCCAGCGCAATCGTGAACGGGTGGCGCATGGGCAGGCGGATATCATAGAGGGAGAGTTTCATAGCTTCGTCGCTCCCCTCTATGTCCCGCGCTGCCCGTTTCGCCAGCGCTAACTTCCCGCGTGCCTGCGGGCAATTAGCGGTGCGCGGGAGTTGGCGGATCAACAGGTGCCGGAGGAGGAGCCGGCTCGTCGCCCGCCAGAGGGCCGGTGACCTTGGGCTCGCTGGGTTCCTCCACGGCGGGAGTTTCGGGCGTCGGGACATCCAGGGCCACTTCCGGTTCTGGCGCTGGCGCGACCAGTTCGACGATGCCGACGCGGTTCGGACCCGTGGCATGGATTTCCTCCGGACCCGTGACGTGGATTTCCGGACGGACATCGGTGCGCGTTACAATGCGCGGTCCTTCTCCCGTGCTGGCCCCTTGCAGTGCTCCGAAGAGACGGAGGTTGTGGCCCCGACCCTGAATCGCAGGACCTCCATCCGCGTCGTGTGCGCCGCTGGTCAATATCTCGCCATGCCTTTCCACCGGATCATTCTGGGCCCGCCGGAACTGGATGGCGGCCTTCGGCCCCTGAACGTCAAGGGACTGGATGTTTCCTTCCAGTTTGGAGGCAAAGGCTTTCAGGGCGCTGAGCTTGGATTCCATGGCCCCTTTTCGATCCGCCGGGGCATCGAGAAGGGCTTTTTCAAGCTCGACGCTTTCCGAAAGAGCCGATTCAAAGTGACGCCGGAAGACTTTGAGCTTGATCGAACGGATGATGTCCTCTCCCGCCGGCTTTGCCTCGAGGGCTCTGTAGGTCTCTACAGGCTGAGGAGGCGCGTAGTTGCCCCACGTTTTCCCCTCTCCGTAGCCTCCGGGGCGTACAGGGTAGGTCTTCACCATGCCTTCCGGCGGTTGAGTGGCGTATTCGTGCACTTCATAGCGATATCCGGGTGAACCGGAAGGCATACTGCCAGGAGCCGGAGGGGGTGGCGGTGTTGGCAGTTGCGCACCTGGAGTGCCAGGAGCCGGGACGAAGGCTCCGTTTGCTGCGACCGGGGGCCGTACTGATGGCGCAGGAGCCGGCGCGGTCAGTCCGCCGGATACAGAGATTCTCCCCCGCCGTTCCTTTGCCGGGGCGATGCCAGGGAGAGGGGTGCTGTCCGGCGCGCCCGGGGCAGGCTGAGCCTTCCCCGGTGCTCCAGCCACCGGGGAGGGCGCAGGAGTCGCAGTCGGCGGAGCAGGGACGGCAACGGGAGGGGGAGTGGCGGGCGCGGGCAGGCCGGGTGCACCGGTTTGTGCGAAGCCGGCGGGCACCGCTAGAAGTGTCAGGGTGAGGCAGAGGTGTCGTTTGTTTTTCATCGGGAGGCGGGTGTTGGGATTTGGGGTGAGGGTGCCGCCTGTGCGGCCAGTGATTGAATTTGATGGATTAACTGCTGCTCCCGTTCAGAGAGAGCGCCGCGTTTTGCTGCGCGTTCCACCCGCGCCTGCTGGCGGGCTTCATCCGCCGGGGCGGGGTCGGCTTCGTCCAGAGCAGCGGCTTTTTGCAAAGTGAGGAGCTCGGAGATCGTTTCCTCCAGTTCGCGCTCTGCTTTGGTTAGGGGGCTTTCGGGTTGAACTGGGGCGGCCGCTTTCGCGTCCCCGCGGGGACGCCCGTTGACGGCCTGTATAAAATAGGCGCCTCCCGCCACGAGACCCACGGCGAGCAGCGCAGCCCATTTGACGGCAAGATGCCTTTGCGGTTTGACCACTCCGGTCCGGGCATCGTTCAACTGAGTGCGAAACTCCTCCACCGTGGCGAAGCGAAGGTCCGGCGTGCGTTCCAGAGCGCGCAGCACGATCTCGTCGATGCGCACGTCCACCTGCACGCGGCGCGAGGGCGGTTCCAGTTTGTCCTTCTTCGGGCGCTCGCCGGTGAGCATTTCATAGAGCACCACGCCCAGGGAATAAATGTCCGCGCGGTGATCGGTGGAAGCGCCGGGCTCCCGCTGTTCGGGCGCGGCGTAGTCCGGAGTGCCGCAGGCCATCGTGAGCGAGCCACCGGCGCTGTCGCTGCCGGAAGGCGCGTCCTGAGAGGAGGCGATCATCTTTGCGATGCCAAAATCCGCGATCTTCACCGTGCCCGCGCGGTCCACCAGCAGGTTCTCCGGCTTGATGTCCCGGTGCACGATCCCGCGGGCGTGCGCGCACTGGAGGGCATCACAAACCGGCGGCACGATGCTCAGCGCCTCCTGTGGAGTCAGGCGCCGGGATTGAAGCAGCTGCCGCAAATTTACGCCGTCCACGAATTCCATGAGCAGGTAAAAGAATCCGCCCGCTGCGCCAAAGTCATGCACGCTAACAATGTTAGGGTGATTCAGAGCGGCCAGCGCCTGCGCCTCCCTGGCAAAGCGGTCGGCAAATCCTGGATCGCCCGCGCGCTCGGGAGCCAGCAGTTTCAGCGCCACCATCCGGTTCAGCGTTTTCTGCCGCGCCTTATAGACCACCCCCATGCCGCCGCGTCCCAGGCACTCAAGAATGTCCAGTTGCGGGAAGTGGGGCATCAGTTCCTCCGGCTCGACGGGGGGCAAAATGCCTCCGCCTCCGCCGGGGATAATCTGTGTCGGCTCTACGATCTGCGCCATGAGGCAGCGCGGACAAAGGCCGCCCGGCGCGTCCGGAAGGGCGGAGCCGCAGCGCTGGCAGTTGGCGGAGGATGCACTCATACCTGATACTGACGCAGCGCCCGGGAAACGTAACTTTATTTTTTCATCCGCCGAGAGCGGCAAAAAGGGCAAGCATCTCCTCCTGCACCATGGAGGGGTCATCGAGGGTCCCCGCGACCTCCGTTTTCACACACTCCCGCAGGCGCTTCCGGAGCCGGTGAATGGCCATGCGGAAGGCGGCGACGCTGAGGCCGCACTGCGCCGCCAGCGCGGCGTGACTGCCGTGGTCGCCGTCGCCGGTGAGGAGTGGTTTTACGCGTTCGAAAAAATCCGCTCTGCCATCGTTTGCACATTCCATGCGGAGCGCCTCCAGCCCGCGGGCCAGCACCGTGACGGCCCACTGCCGCTCAAAGACGGCATCGGGCGAGAGTCCTCCATCCGGCACGGCACCCACCGCTTCGTCCTCCATCGGCACCTGGGTGAGGCCCCCGCCGCGCTTCATTCGTGAAAGCGATTCCCGGTGATGGGCCAGAAAGTGTTTTGCCGCGCCCAGCAGATAAGAGCGGAATCGCCCGCGCGCGGGGTCCGCCGTGTGAATCCTCCCGCCGCCCAGCATTTGCTCAAAGAAGGCGTGGCTCAATTCGCGGGCCATTTCCGCATCCCGCAGTTCACACCGCATAAAGGCGATGACCGGCTCGTAGTAAGCCTCGCACAACTCCGCGAGCGCCGTCCTTCCGTCTTCGGACGCCACCTTGGCCATGCACACGCGCGTCCACCGCGTCGTATGGAAGCAGTCGTCACCGTTCAAATAATGGGAGGGGGCGCTCATCACGGACATATTACGCCCTTCCATGACGTTTTGACGGGAAAACATCACCCCAAAAGTTTCCGTACAAGGAGGGGCGACATTCCTGCCGGGGCCCTCAATTCGCGATCCGCGGAAGAATCATATTCGCAAAATCGACAGCGTGCACCGCCCCGTCCTTCCCGGCCAAAAAGACGGCATATTCGTCATCATACATTCCCAGGGGGAACAGGAAAGTGTGGCGGTTTACCGGTGTCATGCGGTAGTCCACCATGTTTTCCGTGGTGGCATAAAGATGGCCGTATTTTTCGTGCACCACGAGCGGAAGAAACTTCGGACCGTAGCTGCCCAGGTACGGGCGCCATTCGTTTGGAATGCCCGCTCGTTTCAATCCGGCATGAACAAACTTTTGCAGACCGGCGCTGAATTCCCTGACCATTCGCGATTCGTCACGCGTGAAGACGATGGGCGTATCGTCGTGGATGCGGCTGTTGAGCCGGAAGGTGTCCTTGCCGGTGGGGGTGAAGACACAGGGCTGGCCGGCGTAGTTGCCCACCAGCTTTCCGTCCTTCACACTCAGTTCCGCCCAGAAGCTCTGGGATTCGTAAGGTCCCGCATAGGCTTCCAGTTCCTTAGCGGACATCTCCATTTCATCCGGCACCATCGGAGGCTTCTCGCCCGTCTTGATTTGCAGCATTAGCGAGAGCGCCAGATTGCCCAGACGGCTGACGCGGGCATTGACGATGTCTTCATTGGCCAGCACCACCACACCCAGCTTCACATCCGGCAGATACAGCAGAGCCGTGGAGTGACCATACACCGCGCCGTTGTGACCGATGGTTTTGTGCTCGCGGAATTTGCCCAGCGCCAGCCCCAGTCCGAAGGCGCCCGCCGGATCGAGTTGAGGTTTGGTCATTTCGTCGAAGGTTTCCTCTTTCAGTACGCGGCCGTTCTTTCCCTGGCCCTTCGCATCCAGCATCATGATGAAATTCGCAAGGTCCGGGGCCGTGGTGAAGAGATTGCCCGCCGGCACTGTGCCCAGATCGAAGAGCGGTGTTTTCTCATGGGTGAACCCGCCCTTCCCATCCGCGATCCGCATTCCGGAGGGCAGCACCTTTCCACCCGGTACATCGCGCAGCAGCCACGCGCTGTGCGTCATACCCATGGGGCCAAAGAGGTGCTCCTGCTGGTATTTTTCAAAAGACATCCCGCTCACGGTGGCGACCACTTCTCCCGCGAGGGAGGGAACGATATTGGAATAACGCGTTTTCGCATTCGGCGGAGTGACCTGCACACAACTGCGCACACTCTCACACGTAGCCTTCAGCGAAGGCTGCGAGTCGTCAAAGTAGCCGCCCACCAGCGATTCGCGCTGAATCCCGGAACGGTGGCAGAGCATCTGCCGCAGGGTGATGGGCGGCGCTTCCGGAAACCGGTTCACCGGCAGCACCGCGCCGGGCAGTGAAGCAAAGGGCGCATCGAGACTAAGCTTTCCGCCTTCCACCAGTTGCATGACAGAGGTTGCATTGAAGAGCTTGGAAACCGAGCCCGCGCGGAAGATGCTGTCCCGCTCCGCCTCCCCGTACCCGGCGGCATGCACCAGGCGCTGACCATCGGTCAGAGCGAGGGAAATGCCTCCGATGCCGTATTGCTGGAGTTCAGCGCGGACGGCGGCTTCGAGTTTAGGGATGGCGGCGGAGTAGTCAGTGTCGGCACTCATGGCGTGGTGAGAGAGGGAAAGAAAAACAGCGGCTGCCGCGAGACAGCGCCGGGGTCCGGAGAAGGAGGTCAATTTCATAAGCCGGTTTTGTTTGATCTTAAAAAGTCCTGCACCGCTGCCAGCAGGCGCGCGATCATTTCCGCGGTGTGCTCACTGCAAACGGCAAACCGCATCAAGCCCTCCGGCCCGGTGCCCGAGTAGCTGGGCACATAAGGCACCAAAATCCCCTGCGCTTTCAAGGCGGCATGCAACTCCTGCATCACGCGGGCGTTTTCGATCAGAGCCCCAACATTGGCGGTGGGTTCGTCGCTGACGGTCACCCCCATTCCGCGCAGGCCATCGCGGAGCAACTGCACATTGGCCCGCAGGCGCTCCCGCCGCTCGGGTTCGCGGACGCAGATCTCCAGGGCCTTTACGGTGCAGCCTGCCACGGGAGTGGCCGGGGCGCTGGAGCCATCGAAGTAGTGGGAAGCCTTGCGCAGCCTGTCGACAAACGCCGCGGTGCCGGGAATGATGCCGCCAAATCCGCCCAGCGCCTTGGCGAGAGTGCCGCACATACTCAGCGTCACCCCCCGGCAGGGCGGCCCGCCGTTCACATGGTCCCAGAGATCGCAGTGCTCATAGATGCCGCGTCCGCCGGCTCCCAGCACTCCGGCACCGTGTGCGTCGTCCAGGTGCAGAATCGCAGGGGCGAACTCCGACAGCACCCTCACATATTCCTTCACGGGCGCCATGCGTCCGTTGGACGGCACCACGCCATCCGCAAGCACCAGCGGACGCACCCCCTGCGTCAGTTTGGACCTCAGGTCTTCCGCATCGCGATGGGCGAACAACTGCACCGGCTTTCCCGCGAGCATGGCCGCCTCCTGCACACAGTAGTGGGCTTCGGCATCCATGAGAATGACGTCGGCCTCCTTTGCCAGCGCCTGCACGGCGATATGATTGCCTGCATACCCTGACGAAAAATAAAATGCCGCCTCCCTGCCAAAAAACGCCGCGGCGTTTCGCTCCACCTCCATCTGCAGCGGGCTGTTGCCAAATCCGGTCCGGGAAGTCGCCGTATGAACGCCATACCGTCGGAGTGCTTCGCATCCGGCCTCGATTACCTCAGCGTTCCCGTGCAATCCCAGGTAGCTGGTTCCCGCAAAATACAGATAGCGCACGCCATCGATCACCGTCTCCGGGCCGGGAGGGGATTCCATCAGAGGAGGGGACGGGCGGGCAGCACTCATTTCGGCATGAAGTTGGACAGGAGGTGAGTAATCATGAGTCCCAGCGGAGTGCCCACCGAATATCCGTAGAGTCCGGCCAGCAGCCCGGGCAGCACCAGACGGCTCCAGCCCTTGCTCATCGCCATAGCCGCCGCCGTGGGAGGTCCGCCCACACTGGCATTTGAAGCGAGCACGATGTCCTCCAGGCTCAATTTGAAAAACCGGGCGGTGAGGGTCACGAAGATCAAATTGGCCGCGGCGATGATGAAGCAAAAGAGGAACAGGTAGAGCATCACCATGCCCTTCTCGCCGCCGAGGAACATGGACTTCACATCCGCCGGGAGTCCGACGCAGAAGAGGAACAGGTAGAGCATGAAGCTCCCCACCGGCTCCGCGCTTTGCAGTTTTTCCAGCGGGCGGGAAAAGAAGGTGGCCGCGATGAGAGACAGCGCGGTGATCAGCACAAATTTATTTGTGAGCAGATCGATGCCCATTTGCTTGCCTTTTGAGACATGATCCCGCCAGTCCTCTTTTCCTCCCGTCAGTTCGAGATTCAAATAACGCTGCAGCAGCATCGCGGCGGCGGCGATGCAAAAAGCCACCCCCAGAGCCACCCCGAGATCCAATACGTCCAGCACCGGCTTTGGCGGCTTCTCGGGCATTTCCTCCCCGGCCAAGGCGGTGGACGCGTCGAGGCCATACTGCACCCGGAAAATCCGCCGCAGGAAGGCACTGCCCACCATCCAAAACAGCACCAGGAACAGCCCCGCCATGATGATATTGTCCGCCACGATCAGAGAGGAGGTCATCGTCCCGCTGGCTTTGGTGGAAGCGCTGACCGCCACGAAATTCACCATGCCTCCAATGTAGCTCGCGGTCATCACCCCTGCCGCTTTATCCGGCTCAGGAATATGATCCTTCAATAAAAAGAAACCAGCCACCGCGCCGATCATGGTGCCCACCGCGGCGAGATTGAACGCAATGAGGAGCTTTCCCGTCTTGCGGGCGATGCGCACGATATTGGCCCGGAACAGCAGCAGGGGCAGCGCCAGCGGCACCAGCCAGCCCCCCACGAAATCATAGGCCGGGGCATCCGCGGGCATGATGCCCGTGTTGCTCAGGATCATCGCGATGAGGAGTGCGATGACCGGCCCGCTCAGCTTTTCCGCCCAGCGGTACCTTCTTTCCAGCCAGATGGAGGCGGCGGTGCCGGACACGATCAGCGCCAGCAGCGTCCATGTATCATCTTTGGGAATGTGAGGGATCCATGGGATATCGGCAGCGGCTTCGGTCATCGGGCGTGATGCTGCCTGTTTTCCCGGCCCTGTCGAGTCCCTAACGCAATACTTTCATTCATCAGACGATCGCGGCCAGCTTCACGGAAAACTGGTTTTGGGCGGACTCGTTGCGTTGCTTCCGCGTGGGGGAAAAGTCGAACGTCTGCACGGAGCCGTCCTTTTTGAATTCGAGAATCCGCAGCCAGCCGTCCCCGCCTTTGGGCCGCATCTGGAAGTTGACGAGGATTTGCGGGATGCTGCGCCCGGCGGGAGTGGAGGTGGCGATGCGGCCAAGGCCGTCGTGCAGGACGTGACCGTTGAGGGTCAGGATGAAGTTTTCGTGTTTGGAAATCAGCTTCTGCCAGATTTCCTCGCCGTCATTGACATCGTCATTCGTCGCCTTGGCGATGGCGTAGTCGTGCGGATTCCAGATCTGCTTCTTGCCATATTTCTTCCAGTCGTAACGGGTGTCGTCGTCGTAGATGAACGCGTGGGTCGTCAGAATGATCTCGCGGTCCTTGTGTTTGGCGGCGATTTCATTGGCCCAGCGAAGCACGTCGCTGCGCGGCCCGAACTCCAGGCCGAGGATGAGGAACTTCCTTCCGCCCGCACTCATATACTGATAGTTGTTTTCGAGGCGGTCCGGCTCCTTGTCGTAGTTGCCGCCCCAGTGGGGAAGTTTCTTCAGTTCGGCGACGGGGAAGTAATCGTTGAGCCGCGTCGTACGGTCTTTGCAGACGCCCTTCTCACTGTAGTCGTGATTGCCGGGAATGAGGCTGAACGGCACGCCGCCCTTTTCCAGCACGCTGATGGCGCGTTTTGCGTTTTCCCATTCCGGCACGGTGCTCTTGTTCGTGATATCGCCGAGATGCAGCACCCCGGCGATGCGGCGGCGGTCCTTTTCCTTCACGATCCATTCAGTCTGCGCGAGAAAGGTCTTAGGATGTTCCTCGGAATAGTGCTGGGTGTCCGGCAGCACGGCAAAGCAAAAGGAATCGTCCGCGGGCATCGGGACCTCGCCGTCCACGAGAACGCCGTCTGCATAGGGATCCTTCGGCGGTTGTTTTGCCTCCGGCTTGACAGCGGGTGCTGGAGCCGCCGGCGGGGCATCCTGGGCGACGAGGGCAGAGGGGAGAAAACCGGCAGCGAGAGCAGTCTTCGCTGTTTTGGAAAAGAGAGAGCGGCGCGTGAGCATGGCGGCGGAGAGATAGGGATTAGTGCGTGGTTACCGGTTCAGCCTTTGGAGGCCCGTCGTGAAATACGAAATCATCAAAGTTCACGTGTCCCCATCCGCTGGTGGCCTCGTCCACGACGCGGATGCGAATGGAAGCGCCTGCGTAGGGGCGAAGGTCCAGACTCACGCGCTTCATTGTCTCGTTGTCCGGGCCGGTCGCGGTGAAGAGGATCACGCCGTTTGCGGCATTGAGGATCTCCACCCTTGTTTTCGGCGTGGAACCTCCGCCAATGAGAAAACTGGCATACGGCTGGGAGACAGGGAAGGGGACGCTGGTGAGGGTGCCCGTCACCGCATCGCTTTTGGTGGCTTCGTAACTGCCCACCCAGCATTCTCCCTTATGCCCGCTGCGCATGTCCTTGCGGCGGGCGGCCACAGCGTCGCCCTTGAGAACCGGCGCATCGAAAGCCTTCCCCTCGGGCTGCCAGTCCTGGAGGGTGCCGGACTCGAATCCAAAGTTCAGCACATGGCCATCGGCAGCGGCGGGTTTGATCTCCTGCACCGGCTTCGCAGGCGGCGCAGCTTTGGGCTGGGCGGCTTTCCACTCCTCTTCGCTCACCTCTTTCACTGTTTGAGTGAGAACGAAGATGCCTTTTTTATTCCCGATCACCACGTCGGGCAGTTTGTCCCCGTTGATGTCGCCCGCGACGACCTGAGTGCCGACGCCGGAATCATTGTCGATGCGGTGAGGCACGTAGTCCACGCCCTGCGGGCCGCGCACGAGTTGAAACCAGTAGAGCACCGCTTCGTCATTGCGGTCCGGATCACCGACGCGCCCATGCGACCAAAAGCGCTTGCCGGTCACGATGTCCTTCAACCCGTCGCCATCCATGTCCACCAGATCGAGGGCGTGAAGCTCGGAGAACTTGATGCCGTAGGGACTGTCGGACGGCTGCGATCCCAGAATGACATGCTGCTTGAATGCGCCATCTCCCTCCTGCTCATACCATGACAAGCCAAAGCCGTGCGCGGCGAGACTGGTGATGACGTCATTCCGGCCATCGCCGTTCACATCGTAGGCATACATCTGGGCACCGCCCGCGGCGGCAAAACGGACCGGGTGAAACTTCCACACCGGGTCCCCCGCCAGCGATTCCGGCTGCTCCCACCATCCGTCCTTCTCCAGCAGGTCCATCCGTTTGTCTCCGTTCACGTCACCCACGCCCATGCCGTGAGTGAAATTGCCGTAGTCTTTGTTAGGCGAAATCGGATGCCATGTCCACGGCTCGGCGGGCTTGCTCCAGTCCGGCGAGGCATAGCCATAGGCACCCCGCGTGATGCAAACCAGTTCCGGTTTTCCGTCTCCCGTGATGTCGGTAAAGGTTGGTGACTCGTTGTCCGTCTGGCGGAAGATTTCATGACGCGTCCAGTGCTTCTCTTCGCCCTTCGGGTTCTCGAACCACGAGGTATCCTTGCCTGGAAAGCCGATGACCAGCACATCCAGCCAGCCGTCTCCGTTGAAGTCCTGCGGGAAGGCAAAGAAGTTGTTGGAATAGGTGTTCTTTTTCCCGAGTCCGCCTTCATATCCGGGCACTTTCACTTTTGTCAGCGGGCCGACGGCAAGATCGAACGTGACATCCGGCGCGTAGAGTTCATGTTTCTTCTTATAGTCCGGCCCCTCCCACCACCATGGACCGGCGACGATGTCATTCACGCCGTCTTTGTTGAAGTCTCCAAAGCTGGCACCCTCACACCAGAATTGATCTGAAAGCTGTACGCGCTGAAAGGTGCGCAGCGTGCGGCCCTTTCCGCCGTCCGGAGCGGCGAAGACACACATGACGGTGCCACAGGCCACGAGTGAGAGGACGAGGGACAGGCGGGTTCGTTTCATAGGAAATGACGGGAGTTGCTGATGGTGGTTTTAACTCCCGGGTCTTTGCGGTGTCCCGGAAAAACCGACCCGCTGTTGCGGAATTGGGGGCTTCAGGCCGCCTGCGTCTCTGCGTCATGCAATGCTTGATTCTCCGGCAATTGCCCGGGGGCTCAGCCTTGCCGGTTGAGCGCCAGCAGAGCCAGTTCCCGGTTATGCACGCTCAGTTGCTGGAGACGCACGGTTTTAAAGCCCATTCCCTTCAGCGCCTGAAACCATTCCGCTTTTGCGACAACCTGGTTCAGGTCCGTCAGTTTGAGCGTGATGAGTGCCGAACGAATGGACGGACACATTTTGATAAATCGTCCGCATTCCTTGAGGGCGACGTCCGGCGACTGATTCATGTCGGACATAAACCAGGTGGCGATCCCGCCGAGATCGCGTTTGCTCACCAGGGCTGCGGGCTTTTGGCAGTGAAACACCCAGGGCTTTCCGGGAGGCGCCTCCTGCACAGAGGGGACGGCAGCCGCCATCACCACGGGAGCCAGTCTGGCAGGATCCACACCAATGGAGGAGACGCCGCGATCCAGCAATGCGAGGATCACCCCGCCCGGCGCACATCCGAGTTCCACGACGACGTCGCGCCGCGAAAAAGTGAGGCCGAAAAACCGCGCGGCTTCCTCCAGCTTGAGCCATGCCCGCGAGGGCGCATTGTCCGGCAGCAGTTGGATGGACAGGCCGCCGGGATCGGGGCTGAGATACGGGCCATGCAGATGCACGCCGGTCCAGAATTCGTCAGGACCGAGTTCGACAATCGTGCCGGCTGTCTTCCCCGGCACCGGGTCTCCATTTGAAGAAATCCGCTCCATCCGGCCTCCGGTGAGGCGGACATGGTGGATGACCGGCACATCCTCCAGGAGTGCCATCGCTTCATCGATGGTTGCCGTCTTGCCCCGCGAAAGGCACAGCCGCCGCGCCAGAGCGGGAGCCGCCTCATTCAAAGCGGCGAGGCTGAAGGGATGATTTTCCTGCGGTGCCTTGAACGTGACGAATCCCCGGCGCTGATAGCCCGGACGCCAGCCGGTCTTCATTGACTCCACCTCGAGCTTCAGCGCCTTCTCAGAACCGGCATTCGTCAGCGCAAAAGCATAGAGGGATTCCATCGTCACTTCACAACACCCGATTCGTCGAGCGCCTTGTTCAGCTTCGCAACCACTGAGGCATCTTTGTTCGACCGGCCGTCGTGGCGCATGTTGAAGAACGCGGCCCACGTGAAGCCATCCGCCCGCCGCCACACGAAGGTAGTAGTGCCGGGGAGACTCCCGCTGTGCTCGATGCCTGCGCCCTTGTCACTGCGATGCACATTGAACCCGCATCCGTAGCTGACGCCTTTGGGCTTTCCGTCCTTGTCATGGCCGACCGGCCCGGCAGGGGGAGCAATGAGCGTCTCCCACGTTTCTTTCTTTTTAAACGGTGACTTGCCTCCGATGTCATCGAGGCTCGCCGCGAAGCGAACGATGTCCTCCGCCGCAGCGATCCAGCCGCCGTGGGAATCCATGGTTTCGAGACACCATCCTCCGTAGGGTGAGGGCACTTTGTCAGGAAGATTGGGGAACACCGGCGTCTCCTCCTCTTTCCCTGGAGTGTAGTATCGGGACTCGCCTTCCGCCTGAGTGAGAGACGCCCCCAGTTTGGGGCCGATGGCTCCCGCGGGTTTCAGAACTCTTTCCTGCACGAACTTTTCATAGGGTTGTCCACTGATCTGCTCCACGAGACGACCGAGAACGCAGTAGCCGAAATTCGAATAGGCATAGTTCGTTCCCGGATCGGTATCGAGAGGCCGGGCGAGGACTTCACGAATCACATCTCTGGGCCCAGGGGGGCAGGCGATTCCCAGCTTCTTGGCAATCTTCTGGCTTTCGAACATCACGTCGCCGCTCTTGTTCCGGTCCCAGCCACCCGTGTGCTGGAGCAAATGGCGAAGGGTGATGTCCTTGAGCCTTGGATCAACTTTGGTTCCCTCCGGCAGAAAGATATCCACCTTCAAGACATCAAGCATTTTCGCGTCCAGCGACAGCTTGCCCTCCTCTGCGAGAACCAGGATGGCCGCCGCGGTCAGTGGCTTCGACACGCTGGCAATGCGGAACAAAGTGCGGGGAGTGACCGCGATGTTCTTATCCCGGTCCGCCATTCCAAACCCTTTTGAGAACAGCATCGTCCCGCCGCGGGCCAGGGCCAGTTGTCCTCCGGGGATGCTGCGGTCTTTGAGATAGTCCTCGATGATGCCGCACAGCGCTGTCTCCAGGGGAGTGGAGGCTTCGGCTCCGCGGGTGCTCCACGGAAGGACGGAGCTGAAGGCGGATACTTTGAGAAAATCACGGCGGTTGAACATGAGGACGGGAATAGGCGTTAGGGTTTGGTGGAGAGGAATTTCAGCAATTCAAGCGCCTCGCGTTCGGACATGGCGTCAAGAAGGCCCGGAGGCATCAGACTTTGTGCCAGCTTATTGCGGGATTTGATGTCTCCTTTAGGAATGCTCACGGATTCGGTGAGGGTCCGCACGACGAGGGACGTGTCGGATTCTTTTTCGACCATTCCCGCGACCACGCTGTCGTCCTTTTTGGTGACGATGGTAAGCTGAAAATCATCGCCAATGACCGCATTCGGATCGGCGATGTTCTCAAGGAAATAGTCCACGCCGTTTCGCCAGGTGCCGCCGAGGTCAGGGCCCACCTTTGCATCGCCCCCGCCATAGGCATGGCAAACGGAGCATACTTTCGTGAAGACTTCTTTTCCTTTGGCCGCGTCATAAGCCCAGAGCGGGGCTTCCGAATAGAGTTTCTTAAACTTCGCGATCGTGGCCTTGGAGCCTTCGGCGGAGGGATTGAATTTGCCCCAGGTTTTTTCGAGCTGTGTGTTGAGCTCGGCATTGTTCAGGTTCCGCATCTGACGGATGTGCACGGCGGTGAGTTGTTTTCGGTCGAAGGTGCCGGCGGCCATCGCCTTTACCAGAGTCAGGGCCAGAGGGGCGCGGCCGGTGAGCGCAGCGAGAGCGGTGATGCGGTCCGGGCCGGAGAGCTTGGGGTAGCGTTCAAGCAGGGCGGTTGCGACCGCCGGGTCATCGCTGCGGCCGAGGAGAGGAATGACTGCCGCCCGGAAGGCATTGTTGTCGAGCAGCGTCGCGAACAGCGGGAGAGACTCTTTGTCGCCGGTCCGCTTTAGTAAATTGAACGCCGATTTTCGTTCGGCCATGGAGGCATTCGTATTTGCGAGGACACCGCGCATTTGCTCCAGGACCTTTTTGTCTCCGAAGACAGCCGCCAGTTCATTGGCAGCAGCGGAAACGGCGGCCTCTGGAGCGGGCCCCATCGCTTTTTTGGCGCTCTCAAGCCCGGCGGGCGGAGTGAGCGATGTCTCATCACGCAGTGCGAACGCAGCGATGCGGATCATTCTGCCGGCTTCCGCCGGGGTTTGTCCGGCGGCGGCCAGAGTCAGGGCATCCCGGCCTGCGGGGCTTTGAGCGGCATACCACCGAATGCTGTCCGCCAGTTCGTGGATGGGAGTGACCGCCGCAATGGCGAGCGCCTTATTCCAGTCTGAAGGGGCGACGGTCGCGAATCCGGTCCAGAGCACCTTCGGAAGGAAACGGTCTCCATCGTCTTCCTTGTGACCGGCAAGCGTGGCGGCGATCTCCCAGCGCTGAGCCGGCGGCACTGCGGGCAGCGCGGAGGCAATGGCCAGGCGGACGGTGGGGGAGGGGTCCTCTTTCGCCATCTTCACCAACTGTGCCTGCTCCAGCAGAGGTTTGTCAGGATTTTCCGTGGCCAGTTGCACACCCCAGGAACGGACGATGTCACTCGAATGGCTGAGTGCCGCAGAGATCAGCGCGGCATCCAGTTTGCCGCATTGATCCAGCGCCCAAAGGCCGCGCAAAGCGTAGGGAGCCGTGGCGTCTCCGGCCAGTCGTTTCAGGACGGCGAGTGCGTCATCCTTCACGCCGCCGGCGGCTGCGCGCTGCATGAGCAAACGCCGCGCATTGCGGCGGTACCACTCGTCGCCGTGCGTTTGCAGGTTGGCCAGTTCGAGATCGCTCATGACTGAGAGGTCCACTTTTACCGGCTTGTAAGTGGCCGCCCACGAAATGCGGTAAACACGTCCATTCGTGCGGTCCCATTTCTCTTCGATCGGTGTATGGCAGTGCTGCTGATCGAACCAGTCGATGGTATAGACCGCGCCATCCGGTCCGCTCTGCAAATCCACAGCCATGTAGCGCGGGTCGGGCGTGTACATCAGATCGGCACCCGCATGCATGGTTTCATAACCCGAGCCGGAGCGCACATTCTCCTGATGGTTCATCTGATGCCCGTGCAAGTTGTGGGTGAACAAATGCCCGCGATAGGTCACGGGCCAGTTTGTGCCCTGGTAAATCATGGTGCCCACATGGGAGTGGCCGCCAAAAATCGCTGTGGTGCCGGGCTTGCCCGCTCCGCCTTCGCCGCTGTCGTAGAGGGCCGCGGCGGGCAGGTAGTTTTTCAGGTCCGGAGCGAAATCGGTCCCGGAATTCGAAATGAAGGGCGCGTAGCCTGCATTCGCCTGGTTCCAATAGTGTCCGTTGCGAATGACGTAGGTGGTGCCTCCGCCCCCGAAGAAGCTCCGGCAGTGGGTCATGAAGAGATGCCCGTTCTCATTGTAATCGAGCCCCCACTGATTGCTGCCTCCATGCGAAAACACTTCGAACACATGCCGCACCGGGTGATAGCGCCACACGGCGGCGTGAACGGCCTGACGCTCATTCTTGGGAGCGCCGGGCTTCCCCACAAGAGAACCCGTGAACACCCCCTGGCACCCGTAGAGCCAGCCATCCGGACCCCATGAGAAACTGTTGAGTGTTTCGTGAGTGTCCTGATAGCCCCAGCCGTCGAGCAGCGCTTCCGGCGGGCCGTCCGGCTTGTCGTCGCCGTTTTTGTCAGGGATAAACAGCAGCTCCGGTGCTGCGCCGACGAAGACGCCTCCGAATCCCACTTCAATGCCGCTGGCGAGGTTGAGTCCCTCCATAAACACCGTGCGGGTTTCAAAAACGCCGTCTCCGTCCTTGTCCGAGAGGATGATGATGCGGTCCTTGCCTTTACCCTCCGGTTGCTTGTTAGGATAGCTGTAGGCCTCCAGGATCCAAAGGCGACCCTTCTCATCGATGGCGAAGGCATTCGGCTGCCTCACGTCCGGCTCGGCGGCGATGAGTTCGGCCTGAAATCCGTGGGTCAGCATCATGCCGGCCACCGTTTTTTGTGCCTGCGCATTGGCTACGGCGGTGGGCTTGGCGGGATTCGGCTGCAGATGCCACAACACGGGGCTCTGCGTTTGGCGGCTGTTGGCGGCCACGGCTTTCACCGGCGGTTCGTTGTGGAAAACGAAGTCGTCAAAGTTCACGTGATCCCAGCCCTTCACGGCGCGGTCGATGAGGCGAACGAAAACCTTCTTCCCCTTGAGCGGGCGCATATCCACCACCTCGCGGTGCATGTCCTCTTCAAACCGTCCCGCAGCGGTGTGGAACACCTTGCCGGTTTCGGCTTCCACGATCTCCGCTCTCACCGCG
Organism: Verrucomicrobiales bacterium; assembly: GCA_036262875.1. Lineage (GTDB taxonomy): Bacteria > Verrucomicrobiota > Verrucomicrobiia > Verrucomicrobiales > V1-33 > V1-33. The sequence goes on along the minus strand of DATAIE010000234.1, from coordinate 1,524 downwards.
GCCACCTCTCCGCCACCGCCGATGAGAAAGCTGGCCCACGGATGAGTCACTTCGAATGCGGCCGAGGTCAGACGCCCCGTGCCGGCATCAGAGCCCTTTGGCTCGTAGCCGCCGATCCAGTATTGTCCCGCGTGACGGCTGGCCTGCCCGGGCTTTCGGGTGGCCACCGTGTCTCCCTTGATGGGCTGTCCCTCCCAGGCGTCGCCCTCCGCTGTCCAGTCATCCAGGTTTCCTTTTTCAAACCCGAGATTCAGCGGCTTGCCATCGGCGCCCGCGGGATGAAAGACATCCTCCGGCTTGTCGTCGGACGTGCTTTTGACCACCCCTGGCAATTCCGTTTTCCCCAAATCGCGCAGCCGGATGTTCCGGTACTGGATTTTTGCCGGGCCGGGGCCTGCGTGTAACTGGAAGGCCAGCTTCCCGGTGTATTCCGCCGCCTTCGTTTCATGGTCGTCCAGCGCGCCAAAGAAGACCCCATTCACCCACACCTCCACGTGCGAGGCCGTGGCCTTGATGCGATAGGTATTCCAGTCGTCCTTTTTGGCGATCTTTGAGAACGACTTCGGATCAGCGAACGGGTCCGCCCAGCGCCGTCCGTCCGGTGAAATGGAAACGCGCGTGCCCCGCTCCATCACCAGCGCCCTTCCGTGTTCGTCATAGATGCGCCCCAGCCACTCCTTCCCGTCGTCCAGATCGCACTGGAGTCCGCTGGCCAGCCCCTTCGCGTTTCGCTGGCTCCGGATTTGAATCCCGCTGTTCGCCGTGGGGCCGCCGGTGATGCGGTATTCCAGCTCCAGTTCGAAATCGCTCACCTCCCCCTGCCAGTAGAGCCATTCGTTTTCGTTCAGGCTGGCGCCGTCCTTGATCTCGCCCGTGATGACCCCCTCCTGCACACTCCACAGCGCGGGGTTCCCCTCCCAGCCCCCCAGGGTTTTGCCGTCAAACAGGGCGAGACTCTCCCCCGCCCGGAGCAGGGACGGGAGCAGAAGGATGGCGGGAAGGAGTTTCAAAAACATGAGGTTCGGGATTCAAAGGGTTGCTCCCGACGTTTCGGAACGCGGGAGGGCCGCTAAAGCGCAGGAAATACCGCAATCGTGGGTGCGCCCTTCCATCGTTTGCCTTCCTCTGCGCCCGCGATCTCCGTCCCGTGACGCAGAATCAGGGGCCGGATGCCGCCGGATTACGGGATCACGACATTGACGGCAGGAACCCAAAAAGGTTATTCGTCCCGTGCTGGAATAAGATCTTTCGATGCCTGCCGGTGCCAGTGGAAGCCTGCTGCCCGGCGGCAGGCAATTCACGGTAACCGGAAGGAACCGCAGATGCTTTCTCCAGCGTCACCCCCAATCTCCGGTCCATGCGCCACCACCCGCCTCTCCAACGCTGTCTTCCCGTGAGATGGTTCAGTTTGCTCCTCCTCCTGCTGGCCGCCTGTCCGCTCACGGCGCAAAATGTGCGCCTTACGGAATTCATGGCCATCAACACCACCGGAATCAAGGACGAGGACGGCACCCCTCAGCCGTG
>DATAIE010000233.1:0-3139 GCA_036262875.1 Verrucomicrobiales bacterium | reverse complement strand
ATCGTAGAGGTGTTCGGCGCGGAAACGGTGGTCGAGCGCAACGACAATGCCATTCGTCTCGCCGAGGGCATGGAGCAGGTGACCAGCGTGCTCCACGGAACCGCGCCCGCCCCGTTCCGGGTGACGACGGAGACCGGGACTTTCCTCATCGATCTCATCGACGGGCAAAAGACAGGCATCTATCTGGACCAGTTGGACAACTATCGTGACGCTGCCACCCGCGCACAAGGCAAGCGGGTGCTCGACTGCTTCTGCAACCAGGGAGGATTCGCGCTCGCCTGCGCGAAGGCCGGTGCCGCACACGTCACCGCGGTGGACGCCAGCGAATCCGCGATCGCCACTGCAAAGACCAATGCGGAAGCCATGGGACTCGCGGACCGGATCGAGTTTGTCACGGCCAATGTCTTCGACTATTTGAAAGTCCAGGAAATCGCCGGCACTTCCTGGGACTATATCATTCTCGATCCACCCTCCTTTACGCGGAACAAGAAGTCCGTCGGCGACGCCCTCCGCGGATACAAGGAAATACACCTCCGCTCGCTCAAGCTTTTGTCCCCCAACGGGCTCCTCAGCACCTATTGCTGCTCGCATCACGTGAGCACCGGTGAGTTTCGCGCCGTGATTCTCGACGCCGCCGTGGACGCGAAGAAAACACTCTGTCAGATCGGCTTTCACCAGCAGCGGCTGGACCATCCCATCCTGTCGACCGTGCCGGAAACGGAATACCTGCGCGGCTATTCCTTCGAGCTTCTGGGGGCGTTCTGATGCCCTGCTCAGGGTCCCCGGTCCCTGGGCGGCAGCGCGTCCATCCATGCCTTCACTTCCGGGAGGGAGCTGCAGGAACCGTCCCCGAGTTATGAAATCAGCTCTCTCCGGGAATCCCCTGGCGGAATCTGCTGCACCCATGCCATCGCTGTTTTTACGCCGCCAGGAGTATTCACGTCCGGCATCATGCGCAGCAGGGCCTCCCGAAACGCCGCATTCCCCCCTGCCCCGGCTGCCAGCAACTGCACCGCCTCCGCCCGCGCCTGATCACCGTGATGCAGCATCAGTCCATCCGTCAGCTTTGTCAGAATACGCACCCGCTCCTGCATGCCCAGCGTTCGTGACCACGCCAGCGTTTCCTCCGGGAACCGCTCACCCTGGATGCTGCCGACAGTTGCCAGTGCCTCCGTCCGTTCCGGACCTTCGGGCAATGCCAGAGCCGCCGCTGTCGCCGCCTCTGCGTCCTGCCTCACCCACACAGAGTAAGCACCGGCGTAGGCGGCCGTCCTCCGTCCGTCCGCCGGCAACCCGTCCGCCCATTTCAAGGCATCGGGCACCGATTTCTGCGCCAAATGCCAGGCCGCTCCCGAAGCTCCCATGGATTCGGTGCCGTTGCCAGATTCGGATTTGATAGAGTTTACCAGTGTATCCCAGCCCTTCGTGCCTCCGTAACGCTGAAGCATATTGTCAAGAAACCCGGAGCGCTCCGCACGGTCGGTCAGTTTTTCCAGCAATGCCGCCGCCTCTCCCGGTCCGGCGGAGTCCGCCCGCTCTGTCACCATCTTCAGGGCTGCCGCGCGCTGTTCTTTGTCTTCACACTGGAGGAGCCACTCCATGACCTTCATGCGCCCCTGTCGATTCCCGTAGAGCGTTGACGTGTTGTTGAGCACATAGTGCAGGTCCTCCGCACGACCCAATAAGTGAGCGTGAGCCAATACCCAGTCTCCGTCTTTGCCATGCCTCAGGAGGATGAACTTGATCGCCTCACCCCGGTCCTTCAAGTGCCTTGGCAGTCCCTCCGCCCAGGCCAGGGCGGCGTCCGGATCGGTTTCCGCCATCCGCTCCGCGACTCCCTGCAATTCCCGGGTCTGGTATTCCCCACTGTTTTTGACCAGCCAGCGCAGAGCGTCCACCGGGTTCATCGCGGCGAGGTCCGGCCCTGGCGGAGGCGGTGGTGAAAGCGACGGTGGCGAAAGCTGGAACGAAGTCCCAATGGGCATGAACACCATCTGCCCGGGATAAGACGGAACCGGAGCGCCGGGAGCCACCCGTTTCAGGATTTCAACGGCGACGGCACACCACGGAGGAGATATATTGATATAGCTGAAGGAGCCTTCGAACTCCTCCTGGGGAGCCTGTTTTCCCAGCGCCTCAATCCAGGCGGAAAAGGCGGTTTGATCGATCTCACACCATCGCTCCATCAACAACTGCATCAGCGGAGTCTCCGCGCCGTTACTACGGCCCTCCTCCAACCACTGCTCCAGTTCTACAGAACTCAACGCCTCGACACGGTCAATCTGCGCGGGCTCCAATTTTCCAAGGTCCGAATTTTTGACACAGAGACCGGCGGATTTGAACCAGGCCCGGCCTTCGGTCCGAATCCGGCTGTTTAGCCTGACCGGCGACTCCTTTTGTTCCCCTGCGGCGGACGCCGGAGCACTGCGCTTCGACGCCTGCGGCTCTCCCTGGTGGCAACTGCGCAGGGCCACACCCGCCGATCCCCCGGTGAGGAGAGCGATGATTGATCGAATCAAAACAGCAGCGCCCGGTGGTTTCATGGACTGGTGCGGATGAGTTTGGAAAACGTTTCCTTCACTTCAGGCGGGGCATTGAGTGCCTCCACGGCGGCCCGCGCATCCTTCGAATCGGCCTGGCTCCAGTCCTGAAGAATGAAACTCCCCCATCTGTTTCTCCGTCCCGGATCGCCGATAGAGGCCGCCCATGTCAATGCGTCCCTCGGGTCGGTCACACGCAGGCCCTCTGCAATCCCGGCGGCCGCAAAATCGAACATCGCTCCCCGGGGCAGGGCATCCGCCCAGGCGGAAGCCTTTTCAGGATCGCTCCGCAGCCACCGGTGCATGAAATTGGATACCGCGTATTCGATCGAAGCCGGCGGAGTTCCCTGGCTGTGAGCCATTTCTTTCACCATCGATTGGGCTGCAACCATTCCTTCCGGCGTGCCCGGTTTCGACGCCTGAAGGATGCCTGCCGCAGCGGCCATCCGTGGGGTTCCTGACAAACGGGACGCCCAGGCCTTTGCCGCCGGCGGATCATTTTCACACCAGTGCTGCACAGCAGACGGCAGAACTGCGGCCTGGCTCGCGGGATCGCTCAATGTTATCGCCTGCTCTGCAACGACCCTGGGTTCACTGCC
>DATAIE010000232.1:0-4283 GCA_036262875.1 Verrucomicrobiales bacterium | reverse complement strand
CCGTCCTTTGGAAATCTGCCGCACAAAGGTCATATCGTGCTCGATGACCACGATCGTGTGCTTGCCCGCCAGCGACAGCAGCAGCTCGCCGGTGCGCCAGGTTTCCTCGTCCGTCATCCCGGCGGCCGGTTCGTCCACGAGGAGCAGTTTTGCATTTTGTGCCAGCAGCATGCCGATCTCCAGCCACTGCTTTTGTCCGTGAGCCAGTGCGCCCGCTTTCCATTTGGCGCGGTCCTTCAGATTGATCGTTTCGAGAATGCTCTCGATGCGCTCCTTCTCCGTCGGCCTCAGCCGGAAGAAGAGGGAATTGAAAACACCGCGTGAGCCTTCGAGACTCAACGTCAGATTTTCAAATACCGTGTGATCCGTGTAGACCGTGGGCGTTTGAAACTTCCGACCGATTCCCAGCCGGTAGATTTCATATTCGCTCAGAGCGAGCAGGTTTTCCTTCCCGCCAAATTCGAGCGTGCCCGTATCCGGACGGGTGCGGCCCGTAATCAGATCGAGAAACGTCGTCTTTCCCGCGCCGTTTGGACCGATGACGGTTCGCAGTTCCCCCTCGTCGAGATAGAAGGATAAATCCTTGATGGCCTTGAAACCGGCAAAGCTTTTATTGAGGCCCCCGGCGGCGAGAAGAAACGGTCGCTGAGTCATTTGGCGGGAGAGGTTTCAGCAGTTTCGGAAGGGACGGACTCCGTTTCCCGGCGATCCTTCAGACGCTGGAAGTATCCTTTGATTTGGGCCGGGAGACCCACGATTCCCTTGGGCATCAGGAGCACGACCAGGAGACAAAGTCCGCCGAGAATGATGAGCCAGTAATCCGCGGTCTTTCCCACGGTCGCCCAGCTCTTCAGCGCATTGACACCGATGGCTCCGATGACCGGGCCGATCAGCGTCCCCCGCCCTCCCACCGCGACCCAAACAACCATCTCCAGACAGTTGGCCGGCATCATTTCGCCCGGGTTGATGATGCCCACCTGAGGCACGTAGAGCGCGCCGCCAAGGCCGGCGATGATGGCGCAAAACACAAAGATGAAGAGCTTGTAGTTCGCGGCGGCATAGCCGGAAAACAGCACCCGCGTCTCGCTGTCGCGCACCGCCCGCTGCACCAGCCCGAACTTCGTGCGCGTGAGCCATTTGCACGCGAGATAGACCAGCAGCAGCAGGATGGCGCTGGCGAGATAAAGCCCGCGCTTCGTCGCATCCGTGCGGATATCGGCTCCGGCGATGAACCGGAAATCGGTAAAGCCGTTGTTCCCTCCCATGTTCAAATCATTCGTCAGGAACATGAGCCAGGCCCCGTAGGTAAGGGCCTGGGTGAGAATCGAAAAATACACCCCCTTGATGCGCGACCGGAAAGCGAAGTAACCGAAGATCGCCGCGATGACTCCGGGCACCACGATCACCATCAGGATGGCGAACGGGAGAGAGTAGAACGGCTTCCAAAAGGCGGGCAGCGTCGTATGCCCCAGGAAGACCAAAAAGTCCGGCAGCAGATTCGGATTCAATCCTCTCTGCGCATAGCCGCCCAGTTCACCGATCATCAGCATCAGATACATCCCCAGCATGTATCCTCCCAAAGCGAAGAACAGCCCCTGGCCGAGACAAAGCAGACCCGTATATCCCCAAAGCATATCCACTGAAATGGCGGCCACCGCATAACACAGGTATTTCCCCCAGAGATTCAGCGTCCCCGTGGCGACGGAGCCTGACGCGTTCATCACCGGCAGCACCACCGTGAGCAGCAGAGCCACAATCACGAACAGTGCGGATTCTTTCTTGTTGAGCGGGAATGTCATCAGCTTTCAAGACTGCGGCTGCGGGTGACAAAAAGTCCGGACGGACGCCACTGGAGGAACAGGATGATGGCTCCGAGGACGAGGATTTTACCGAGAACGGGGTTCCCGAGAATTTGCTGGAGGGACTGGTCCACCATGCCGATGCCAAAAGCGCTGGCGACCGTGCCTATGAGGCTGCCCACGCCTCCGACGACCACCGTCATAAAGGCGTCCGTAATGTGATTTTGCCCCATCCCGGGACCCACATTGCCGATCTGTGTGAGGAAGGCTCCGGCGAGTCCGGCAAGTCCGGAGCCGAAGGCAAAGGTCATCATATTCACCCGCTCCGTGCGCACTCCCATGCACGCCGCCATCTCACGGTTTTGCATCACGGAGCGAATCAGCAGCCCCAGCGGTGTCTTGTTCAAAGTGAACCACGTGACGAAAATAATGAGAACAGCGAACCCGATCACGAAGACGCGGTTCCAGCCAAACTGAACGTCATTCAGAATCCAGTTGCCCGAGAGCCACGCCGGGCTGTCCACCTGGACGTTGTTCGAGCCAAACACCAGTTTGAACAACTGCTGCAGGATCAGCGAGACACCCCATGTCGCGAGCAGGGACTCCAGCGGACGCTTGTAGAGAAACCGGATCACACTGCGCTCCAGCGCCAGCCCGACAAGCGCCGCCATCATGAAGCTGAGCGGAATCGCGACGACGAACCAGAAGTCATATCCCCGTCCGCTCATGTGCATTCCCGGAATGTTCACGTTGAACCCAAAGGGCGAGAGCGCCAGACCTTCGCCAAAAATCTTTTGCACCACGTAGGCGGTGTAGGCTCCCACGGCGATCAATTCTCCGTGCGCCATATTGATCACACCCATCAATCCAAAGGTAATAGCCAGCCCGATCGCGATCACCAGCAGCACCGAGCCGTTCGACAATCCGCGAAAAAGCGTTCCCGCAGTGTTCACCATGGTCACGTGGGAGGCGATCTCCGCGAGCGCCTTCTGTGCGGCCTCCGCCAGCGGTTTGTCTCCCGCGGTCTCCGCCGCTTTCTGAACGGACTTCAGCGCGTCCTGGCTGGGAATGGAGCCGATCTCGCCGAGCGTCGCACACGCCTTCTGTTTTACCTCCGAGTCCTCCGATGCCAGTTGAATCATCGCAATGGCCTCCCGCAGGGCGCGTTTCACCTTGCCGCTCGTTTCCTCCTTCTGCCTCGCTTCCAGCGCCGGCAGCTTGTCAGGATTCTGCTCCAGTCCCGTGTCCTGCACCGCCTTGAAGCGCCGGTCGGGATCCTCATCATTGAAAGCCACGAGGTCGACCACATCCTTGATGGCCCGCCGCACGTTGGAATCCGTTTCGATTGCCTCCAGCTCTGCGGTGGCAAAGCGCATCGGCTTCCCCTCCGCATCCTTCAAAATTTCAAGGTCCGCCACTTTGGTGGCCGTCTTCTTTTCCTCACCATCCGCATCATCATTGAACTCCACCGCCACCTGTTCCCCGGCGCTGTTCTCCACTGCGAAGAATCCGCCCTCTTTCCATTTCAACAGGAGCGCGGAAACCTCCGGCGTGGCGCTCCCCCCAAGAGAGCGCACCATTCCCGCCTGCTCCTCCACATCCACAGTGATCAGCGCTTTCGCCAGCGTTTGACGGGCGGCAGCCTCCTTTGGATCGGAGACGGCGGCACGGGCTGCCGGCAGCAGAACAGCGCAGAACGCAAAGAGACTGAAAAGGAAAAATCTCACAGGAGTTGGGGCGATGGCGCTGATTAAAGCACCTCCTGTGCCGCGACCGCGCGACAAAGTCATAACGTGTAAAAACAGATTCTCCGCGGCCACAGAGCACCCACCCTGTGAACCGCGGAGAACCAGGCACCTGACGAAACTAACAACTAACAACTGACAATCATTTGGGTTTGTAGGTCCCTTTGAGGAACGGCTCGCCCACCACGTTTTTGAACTCCTTGAGGATCTTGAACTGTCCGTCGGCCTTCGTCTCGCCGATATACACGTTCTTGGTAAGGTGGTGGTTCTTTTGCGTAGTCACCGTGCCGCCCGGGCCCGCGAAGGAGATACCTCCCTCCAGCGCCTTCATCACTTCGGCGGGATCGAAGGATTTCGCCTTCTCGACGGCCTTCTTCCAGAGATACACGCCATCGTAGCTCAGGACCATGGGCGAGCAGGTCACACGACCGGTTTTCACGATTCCTGGCACATCGCTCTTCTTGAGCCATGACTGAAAGTTCGCGACAAACTTCTTGTTCTCAGGCGACTTGTATGACTGGAAGTAAGTCCAGCAGCCGAGTTGGCCGACGAGTTGCTTCGCCGGCAACCCGCGGAATTCGTCCTCGGAGATGGAGAAGGAGACGACCGGGCATGTCTCTGCGGTCAGGCCGGCGGCGGCGTATTCCTTGAAGAACGGAACGTTCGTGTCACCGTTCAGGGTGTTAATCACACAGGCTTTCCCGCCAGCCGTGAACTGCTTGATTTCCGCAACGATCTG
>DATAIE010000231.1:0-1577 GCA_036262875.1 Verrucomicrobiales bacterium | reverse complement strand
GCCGCGGCTTCCAGTGCACGCAACGAGACCGCCCAGGACATGGCTGCTGCGCCAGTGAAGGCCCGCCGCTTCCAGTCCGCTTTGGAGACCGGGAACCTCGTCGTCCGAAACATCCGGGATGATCAGGTTTTGCCAGGGCGTCAGGCGGAGGGTGCCGGAACCGTGCCGTTCGGCGAGCGTGGCAATGGCGCGCATTTGCGCGGAAGTCAGCAATCCAACGGGCACCACGACACCCACCCAGTTTTTCCCGGATTGACGCTGCGGATGCACGCCGAGGTGTGCGTGCTTCACCGCTGCGGGCCGGGGTTTGCACTGCTCCATGCCGGCGGTGATGAGGGAAAACGCGAGCTTCGCCTGGGTTTCGGCGAGGAATTTGGGGACACCCCAACTGTCGATGAGATACTTGAGGCGCGCCTTCTTGCGATCCGTGCGGTCGCCGTGTTCGGAGAAGACGCGGAGCATTGCTGCTGTCAGGGCGACACTGTCCTCCGGACGCACGAGGATTCCGCAGTCGGAGGCCAGTTGGCGGTGGCCGGTAATGCCCGCCAGTTCCACCCGGAAATACACACCGGCGGGAATGGTGACCGCGCTTCCATCCTTCATCTTCGCCCCCTGACAATCCGACGGAACGGTCACTGCCATGAATCCGATGTCATTGGTGTCCGCGACGGTATCGATCACGCCGCCGCCCTCGAACGACACGTTGAACTTCCGCGGCAGGTCGAACAGATCGCGCGAGTTGAGAATCAAGTGATGCAGCGCATGGGCAAAAGGCCGGGTATCCAGCAGTTCCTGCGGATCGATGCCCGCCGCCGGACTCGCGGTGATATTGCGCACATTGTCCACACCCGAGCCGCGGGAGGTGAGGCCCAACGCGGAAAGTCGCATCAGCACATCCAGAGCATCGCGCGGCTGAATTTGGCGAAGCTGGAGATTGGAACGCGTGGTGATGGCGGAGGAGCCATCCGCAAAGTCATCGGCCATCTCCGCGAGGCCGCGGAACTGCACCGCCGTGAGTTCGCCGGCGGGAATGCGGCAGCGCAGCATGAGGCTCTGCTGTACCGGCGAGACGTTAAACAGCCCGAAGAAGCGAAAACGAAACGTGTGCTCGTCATCCGGCATCTTCCCCTCTTTCGCATGAGCGACGAGCCGCTCCCAGCCGTCGAGACCATGCTCCGTGTATTTCCAAACCTCCTGCCGGCAGAGTTCAGAAACGGGCGTACCGTGAAAAGAGGGTTCCTCCGGCTCGGTCGCCAGATTGGGGCCGCCGCTGGAGGCTTCAGAGGTATAGAGGCCCCCGGCGAGGCCAACGAAAGGAGCAGCCTGGCGTGCGGCGAGCCCGGCGAGGACGCCGGAAAGGTATTCCTTTTGAACCGGGCTGAATGAGAAGACCTCCGGAAGGTGGACCGGCGGTGTGGCCAATGCGGTGCTCATGGGGGTGTGGAGGGATGCGCCGTCAGTCGCACAGCGCAGTGTTTATAGGACGGTTGTCGCGAGTGGGGGTCGAACGAGGGAAATGTGAGGACGTTCACGCCCGGGTGATGCATGGGGAGGAACACCGTGCCTGCCGGCACCGC
>DATAIE010000230.1:0-5029 GCA_036262875.1 Verrucomicrobiales bacterium | reverse complement strand
AGGCTGATGTTTGAAATCTCCTGATCCCACGGGTGGAAGCGCCAGCCTTCGCTCTGATCATCCCGCCGCCGGCTGCCCCACCAGTTGTGATTGGGCCAGTCTTCGGAGCCGGCATAGATGTGCGCCGCCATGTAGTCGATCAGGTTGCCGGCATCGAGCAGCACGGGAAGCGCCGGATTGCGGGTTCCGTCGGGATTGTTTCCGAGGACACGCTGATACATTGTATTGGCGGCGGCATCGGTCGCGGGCAGTGTGGCCACCTCCGTCATGAGCTGGTTCCACGCCGTGAGATTTCCGTCCTCCACTTCGGCGTAGTCTTTGAGAACATCGTAGTCGTCCTTCGATCCGCCGAAGTGCTCGCTGGCCCAGCCGTTGCCCATGCGCTCGCAGAGGTTGTAGAGTCCCCAGTAGAGGCCGTCGACATAGAGGTGCACATAGCGGCCGTGGCTCACCTCCTGCCCGAGATCGCGCAGGGTATCGCGCATCATCTGATCGCGCAGATACGTGGCGCGGCGGGTTTCCCAGCGGATTTCACCCTGATGGATGTAGCCGTTTTGCACCGGCCATGAATCCGTGGAACAGGCGCGGAACTCCAGCGTATCGAAGTCGTTTTCCTCCGTGTCCGGAAACAGGCGGAAGTGCAGTTTTGACGGACCGAAGGCCGATTTGAAACTTGCGAGAAAATGATGCTTCGGCGTGAAGGCGTGACCGCGGGAGGAGTCACCGGCGATCTTGAGGCCGCAGTCCACCTGAAATCCCTGATCTCCCGAAACGTTGTCCCCAGGCATCATGAACTCGATGCTGGCGGCGCGCTCCCAGGCCGCACCGCGGTTACTGGAATTCGTGTAGATGCCGTTAGGGCCAAAAAGATCGCTCCGGGCGGTCACGATGCTGACACTGGGCAGTGACGTGAGTTGAGCCTCAGTGACGGGAACATTTGGATCGACTTCGTAGTCCGTCCACGAGGTGTCAAACCCCGGCGGCGCATTCGACTGTGCCGCGACCTGGGAGGGGAACACATAGGTATGAGTATCGATATTCGTGGACACCATGCCGTCCTTAAAGGCGAAGGCGCGGAGTGTGGTCGTGGTGCTCACGGTCAGCGGACCGTTGTAGAGCGTGCCATGGGTTTCAGACGGCACCGAGCCATCCGTGGTATAGCGAATCGTGACGTCCGGAGTGAGACTGGTGATGCTGACTGTTTGCGGCGTCGAATAGATGCCGCGCTTTGGCATAAATCGCGTGTCCGCGACAAAACCGTTATACCCCGCCGCGTTCTCCGCGCCCGGCGTGAGCGTGAGCATGAAGCGGTTTGGCTGAACCGTTACTTTGTTCCCCTTCAACTCCGGCAGGAGCAGGAAGTCGCCGCTGCCGGCGGCACTGTTAAAGCCCTGGATCGCCAGCACGTTCAGGCCTGTTTGGAGAAGGCCCGCGTTCACCGTGATATCGAACTCGTCCCATGTCAGAGCATCGTCGCGCGAGCGGTCTGTGGCGGCAGCGGCATTCCATGTGACAGAGGCAGGCGGGTTCCGTTCGGCGACCTTCGTGCCGTTCAGCCATGCGATGAAGCCGTCCTCGTGTTTGAGGCGGAGTTTGACGGAGTCCAGCGGAGGGATGGTGCCGAGGGTAAAAGACGCCCGCACATACACGGACGGATTCACATTCAGCATGGCGCTCTGGAGGCTGGTGGTGATGCTGTTTGCCAGAGAGCCTTTGACGGATGCGGAGAGGGAATAGGCGCGTCCGAAAGTCTGGCCCGCTCCCAGGTTTTGACCGGTACTGAAACCGGTCACCTGCCCAAACCAGCGCACCGTGACACTGGCTCCGTCCGTCCACGCCGGGGTGCCGGTGTTGTTCGTGCCGTTTCCGCCGTCCTTCCATCCCAGGTAGTCACCGGGTGCCACAGAGGCACTGCCGCTTACGAGCCCGAACGGGTAGGTTTGCACCGCTGCCGCTGCGGTGCTGGTGCGCGTTGTGCCGATCCCCTTTACTGTCAGGTCCCCGTTCACCTCGCGGTGCAGGATCAACGGAGTGATCTGCCGCGCGAAGGCGCTGTAGAGAGACCAGTCTGTAACAATTCCGGTTTGAGTGAACCCCGAGGTCTCCAGCATGAAAATGCTGCCGGAGGCACTGTCATATTCGGTGCGTGAAATGACAGGATTACCGGCGGTTTCGACCGCCGGACCTGCGGGTGAGCCCACTGTGTCAAAGCCCAGTCCGGCGGAACTGGAAGTCCATGCGGAGTCGTCGAAGAGACGGCTCATCCATGTCTGAGAGAGCGTGTCGTCAGAAGGGACGCGCCACTTCACCGCCGCCCCTGCGGACACGAAGCCCGTTTCTTCATGGAGGACACCGGTTCCGTAGCTCGCGTTGTCGGGCAGTTTGGGATAAGCAGGGGCGAATTCCTGTGCGACGGTGCCGTCCGGCTTCACCAGAGCGAGATACTCGCCATCCGGTGAGAGTTTGAAATTGGTATGCAGCGGAGCCCCGGCGACCGCGCGATTTTTGTCCGAGGCGAAGACGACGACATAGCCACCGGAAGGAACGATCGTGGCGGGAAACGTCCATTTTGTGAGGTTGGCGGGGTCATCGGTGAGATGCCAGCCTGCGAGACTCACGGCGGCGGCGTTGGTATTGATGAGTTCGATCCAGTCCGGCGAAGCCCCCTCTTCGTCCTGGAGGCCGCCTTTGTTATCGGCGACGAATTCGTTGATGGCGATCCCTGCGGCGGCAACCGGCGGAGGAGGGATCACAATGAGCGAAGCCGGATCGCTGGTGGCGGTGCCGAAGCCTCCGGTGACCACGCAGCGGTAGGTGCCCTCATCCAGCGGCTGGACGTTGGTGAGAGAAAGTGTGACGGTGGTCGCGAGGGGAATATCCGTGGTGCCTTTTTGCCACTGGAAGGTGAGCGTGCCGTCGCCCGTGGCTGTGATGGTGAAGGAGGCGCTGCCGCCCTGGACGACGGTGACATTCACCGGCTGCGTGCCTACCGCGGGTGGATCATTCAATGTTCCGAAAACACCGTTGAGAGAATACGTGCGAGCGAGGGCCTGGTTGAGAGGTTTGGCATCGCCCGCGGTGAAAGAGGTCTGGCCGCCGCTCAGCCAGTCCACGCCGGGGGAGCCTCCGTTATCGAAATCGATGACCCCCGTGTTGTTTGCGCCGTTGGACCCGTCTTTCCATCCGAGGAAATAGTTGGCGTTCTGAACGATGTCCGATCCGCTGACGAGGCCAAAGGGCAGGCCCGCCTGCACCCCGCCGCCGGTGCTGCTGCGGGCGGTGCCGATACCGCGGATGGTATAGACGCCGGCGGCCGTGCGCTCGAAGAGAACCGGCACGAGAGAAAGACCGGGCGAATCGTTATCAAAAAACGACCACTGTTTCAGGCGATAGCCCACCACGGCGGTGAGCGGCGACTTCTCGACGAAAAGGGAACCGGAAGCCGTGTCGTTGGTGGACCGGTTCGTGAGGGCGGTGGCCGGAATGGTGACCGTTTCCGCCGCAAGCGTGAGGGCGGAGAGGCCGAGCGCAGCGGCGGCAAGGCAGGACAGGGGAGTCATAGAAGGGAAGGCACCGCAACATGGTGCCGCGGAATCCGGAATCTCAGCGGCGGCGGCGCAGGAGAAAGAGTCCGGCGAGCAGACTAAGGGCTGCCGTCCCCGGCTCAGGCACGGTCAGGAAATTGACCGAATAGGCGCGGGTATCACTGCCAAGGGGGACGATATTGCTGCCCGCGGCCGGTCCGCCGCCGGGGATTCCGAAAAAGCTGACGGTGCCTCCAAACGTGTTAAAGGGAATGACGCCGCCGAGCGCGCCGGTGCCGTCTGCATTCGAGTCGACCCATCCGGCGTAAAATGTTCCAGGGCTGGTGATGGCATTCGATCCGGTAGTGAGCCCAAAGTCGAATTCCATGAACCCGCGGGACGAGATCGTACGGGAGGTGCCCACACCTGCCACATCATAGGTGCCTGCGACCGTTCCCGCCTTATAGAGAACCGGTGTAATATTATGGCTGCTGCTGTCATCGGAGAAGATTTGCCAGCGCATCAGGGAGCCGGTGGAACTGAAGGACTCGTCCGTCTTGATGAATCCGTATCCCGCGGCGTCGACGGAGGCTCGGTTGGCGAGTTCGTCGCCGACGGAACCGAGGTATCCGGACAGCGTGGAGGTGACCGTCATCACATAGTGGCGGGCATTGGCTCCGGAGAGGTTTCCAGCCCAGGTCACCGGGCCGAGGGCGGCCAGCTCGCCGCCGATGTAATTGAGCGGGTGTCCCTGATTGCCGATTTCCGGATTCAAATTGTATCCCACCTGAAGCGCATTCCCGCCCACGGGGGAAAAGGCAAAGAAGTATTTGCTGCCGCCCGCCGTGTTAAAACTGGCGGTGCCGGTCGCGAGGGAGAAGGGCACATTATTCTGCATCCCCGTCCCTGAAGGCGTGTAGGGATTTCCCACGCCCACAACGGAATAGGTGGCGCCGGTTTGCTGGACCAGCAGGGGGCGGACCGGGTTCGTTCCTCTGGCGAAATAGGAGTAGGAGGTTACGCTGCCCGCTCCCAGCAGGGTATTGCCCTCCCACAGGATGCTGAAGTTTCCGTCGTTTGTGCCGAGGTCCGCCGCGTAAGGGGAGCCGGTGACGAGCGTGGCCCCGGGAGACCAGGAGGAGAGAAGCAGGGAAACGAGCGAAACGCGGTGGAATTTCATGAGAGAAAACAGGGAAGCCTTTGGTGAAGGGAAGGTTACAAACCGATTCCGTCCTGACAAGATCTGCCTCCCTACGTATTTTCCACGTGTGGAATGCATCCCGTTCATCGAAGAAAACGGCGGAATCCAATAAAGTAGAAATTTCGCCATTGTTTTTGTGGATAATAATGATATTTACGGTAAATTGACCTTTCCTTCTCCTTGATCTTCGCTTCTCTCCCGTTCTTCCCATGAAAGCCCTCCATTACCTGGTATGCCCGATTCTTCTCCTGACTACGGCCTCTTTGCGAGCCCAGGACAAACCCGAGAATCCAAAGAAAGACGA
>DATAIE010000229.1:0-1928 GCA_036262875.1 Verrucomicrobiales bacterium | reverse complement strand
GCCGTTTGTCAGGGCCGTAGCCTTCGACACTGTAGAGATTGCCGTCCGGCAAACTCCGTTCATCAAGGAAATTCCCCTCCATCGGCTCCATGCCCGTGTAGAGGCCCCACAGGTCTCCGTCATATTGGGTGGCTCCCGACTCCGCGGCATTGTCGATGACCCGCCAGTGCATATAGTGCGTGCGCAGTGCCGGCACACCGCAGAGTTCGTAAATGCGATAGCTCATCACCTCCTCCACCCCGGCCATGCCCCGGTGCACGGCACACCACGGCGAGGCGCAGGCATCCATGCTCATGGAGTTCCACGTTTGATCGTAGTACTTCCCCCAGTTGTCCTTCACCCGGATGTTCCGCGCGCGGTTGAAGTAGAGAGCCCACTTGTTCTTCCCGCTCACATAGGTGGAACCGATGCCGCGGTTTTTGAACTGGATGTGATCATAGACCTTCCCGTCATAGACGAGCGCTCCCTGAAAACGCTGATCGTTGAAGGCGGTGTTGTACTGACAATTCGTGACATCCGTTTCGTTCGCGATGAGATGCCACGGAGGAATGGTATTCAGAACCGCGGGGGAAAACGTCTGCACGGTGCCGCGTGCGCCGGCGGCCCCGGGCTGCATGGCACCGCTCCAGGCGGGCACGCCGTTGTAGACGAAGTAGGCGAAGTTGGGCTGTTCATCGTCGGCATAGGGCACCGTTGCGGTGAGGCCGGTGGCATCCGTCGCCTGGAGGCGATAGCGCACCAGCCGGCGGTGCGTCTGCACGGAGGCGGGAATGGTGACGGAATAAATGCCGTCGCCCGCCACGGCGTCCCCGCCGGTGCCGGCATCGTTCATTGCCAGGGTCGTCCAGTCCGTCGCGTAGACGGCATCGGTTTTCCGGACGTAGGCTCCCGGGTTGACGGCCTGGTAGAGCAGCGATGCGGACGTGATCCCGTTGCGGTCATCGATCGCCGCGGTGATCACCACCTCCTGTCCCGCTGCGGGCGACACCGGCGTGTGGTCTACCTTGCGAATGTTCGGCGGTGCCAGCACGGAGCTCACAGAGTTCACCGCTCCGGGAGTCTGGCGCTTTGGTGTGGCGGTGCAGTTTCTCCAGGAATTGCCCACGTCGTTTTCCAGTCCCGGATTGATCAACTCGATGGAAGGTCCCGCTCCCGCCGCGGTGGTCGGCCAGGGAAAGCCCGGCTCGTAGTCCACGTCATCCACCAGCGTAAACGCCGGGTCGCGAAACTCCACTTTGTCTCCGCTGTTTTTCAAACGACCCACCCATTGTCCCGCCGGGGCAAACCCGAAATAAGCCTGAAACGCCGTACTGCTGCCGGCCACCACGCGGTAGGTATTGGCCGCCATCATCGTGCCCGCGGGAAAGACGTATTGAACCGCCCCGTCCAGCCGCCATCCGGAGAGGTCCTGGGGCGAGGTGCTGGGATTCCACAGCTCGACGAATTCGGTATTCTTCGTGTTATCGTCCGGCTCGTAGTGAATCTCGTTGATGACCACGGGGCTCTTTTGTGTCGTGGTGAAGGTCTGCGAGGGAGCCCAGACCGTGCCCCCGGCATTCACACCGCGGACGGTGAAATAATACGAGGTGCCCGGCGCGAGGTTGTTCAGCAACTGACCGAAACCCGCCGGCTGGAGGCCCAGCGCCGCATTCGACTGCCAGTTCGCCGGAGTGCTGCCGCCGTCGGTGGGGCCCCAGTAGAGTGTGAGCTGGGGCACATCGTTCCCCGTCGCCGTCACCTTTCCATTCACCAGCGCGGTGTAGCCCGTGACCCCCGCCGCCGGCAGCAGTTGCAGCGCCGCCGCGGTCACGAGCTGCGTGGTGAAGGTACCCGAGGCATTCGCCCAGTCACTGCCTGCGGAGTTTTCGGCATAGGTGCGGTAATA
Source organism: Verrucomicrobiales bacterium (assembly GCA_036262875.1). Lineage (GTDB taxonomy): Bacteria > Verrucomicrobiota > Verrucomicrobiia > Verrucomicrobiales > V1-33 > V1-33. Next base: position 43 of record DATAIE010000229.1, on the reverse strand, counting down.
ATAAGGAGTGCCCTGGGTGAGCCCCTGAATGGTGTAAGGATAG
>DATAIE010000228.1:0-2174 GCA_036262875.1 Verrucomicrobiales bacterium | reverse complement strand
CCCCGCACAATATTTTACGCCTCTTCACTTCACCGGAGCGAGAAGGAACGCGATATCCTCTTCGCTCAACCCCGCGAGGGAACCGCCGCCTTCGAGGAGACCCGCCACGAGAGCGGCCTTTCTTTTTTGCAGTGCGAGGATTCGCTCCTCGATAGTGCCCTCACAAATGAGCTTGTGAACAAAAACGGTACTCTGCTGACCGAACCGGTGCGCCCGGTCCGTCGCCTGTGTTTCCACGGCGGGATTCCACCAGGGATCGTAGTGGATGACAGTATCCGCCGCCGTGAGATTCAGACCGGTCCCGCCGGCCTTGAGGGAAATGAGAAACACCGGCACGGTGCCGGATTGAAATTCCTTTACCAGTTCGCCGCGGTCTTTCGTTTGGCCCGTGAGCATCAGGTGCCCGATCGTCTCCCGTTTCAGGCGGCCGCTGATGATACGCAGCATTTCCACGAACTGACTGAAGATGAGAATGCGCCGGCCCTCATCCACGAGCGGACCCGCCAGATCCATCAGCGCATCCAGCTTTGCGCTGTCCTCTATTTTTGAGGCTGACTCTGTCTTCAGCAGTTTGGGATGGCAGCACACCTGGCGCAGTTTCAGCAGAGCGTCGAGAATGTAGATCCGGCTGCGCTCGATGCCGCTGCGGTCGATCTCGGCATGCACCCGCTCATCCATGGAGGCGCGTACACTTTCATACAGATCAGCCTGGGCGGGTGTCAGGGTGATGCGCTGCACCATCTCGACTTTGGGCGGCAGTTCCTTGAGCACGGCCTGCTTGGTGCGCCGCAGCATGACCGGGGCAATCCGTCGGGACAGCGTTTGCCGGCGCTCGACGTTCTGTTCCTTCTCGATAGGGATGCGAAACGTGGTATTGAACTGCTCGGCGGCTCCGAGAAAGCCTGGCATCAGGAACCGGAAGATGGACCACAGTTCCCCAAGGTGATTCTCCATGGGCGTGCCGGAGAGGCACAGCCGCAGGCTGCACTGGAGACGGCAGGCAGCCTTGGCCGCGAGCGTCCGCGGATTTTTGATATACTGCGCTTCATCGAGAACCACCGCGTGAAATTCGATGTTTGCCAGGACCTCTTCATCCCTTGCCAGCAGCGGATAGGAGGTGATGAGCAGATCATACTGCCCCGGAGCCTTGAGCGTTTCCACACGTCCGCTGCCGTGATGCACCCGCACGTGCATGGACGGGCAAAAGCGCGCCGCTTCATCCCGCCAGTTGCTGAGCAGGCTCGTGGGGCACACGATAAGGCTCGGTCTCGAAACGGTGCCGGATTCCCTCTCCGCCAGAAGATGTGCGAGCGTCTGCACTGTCTTTCCGAGACCCATGTCATCCGCGAGAATGCCGCCAATTCCGTGCTGTGCCAGAAACTGCAGCCAGCGCCAGCCTTCGATTTGATAGGGCCGCAGATCCGCGTTCAGTGAGGCGGGCGGATTCCGCTCCACCTTGAACCGCCCCGCGCGCAGACTGTCGGCCAGGTTCTTGAGCCGGTCACTGGTGCGGCGGCAGAGCGCTTCCTCGTCTTCAGCGGAGGCCAGGGCCGCGGCGCGCACCCGGTGAAGAGTAATCCGGTCACCATCCAGCGCTTTTTCACCGGCAGTCAGCAGTTCCGTGAGAGTTGTCAGGATACGGTGCAGCCGCGATGCCGGCACCGGCACCTGCGCGCGCCCATCCTCCATGGGAATGAGCACCGGCTGGTCTCCGAGTCCCGCGAGACGCGCGAGGTTGAATCCCCCCGGCGTGTTCGCGAGATAACGCACGATCAGCGGCAGGAGCGGCACCCGCCGCCCGTCCACCTCCACCCCGATTTCTGCGGAGAACCAGTCCGGGCGGTCCGTCTCACGAATGTCCTCATAAAAATACTGGGGCTCCACAATATGGAGATCGAAGGACTCGTCCGTCTCCACGATCCACCCTGACTTTTTCAAATCGGGCGCATGATACAGCAAAAACGGAGCCCACGGCGCAGGATCGGTGGCTGAGGAGGCGGAGCAGAATGCCTCCCTGAGTTCGGTTTTCACCGCAGCCAGCAGCACATCGTTGCATCTCCGGAATCCCAGCGCCTCAAGCGAAGTTGCGTGGGCACGCTCCTGGTCGAGGTCCCGCCGCCAGGTTTCGCTTCGCGGTTCACCGCCGCCGTGAGAAAACAGCACACCAGGCGCCT
>DATAIE010000227.1:0-1980 GCA_036262875.1 Verrucomicrobiales bacterium | reverse complement strand
TCCGCGGGAACGGGAAGTCATCAGGGCTTACGCACGAAAATGACAAAGCCTGCCAGTGGTCTCCGAGTCAGTGGAACCGTTGCCCGGTACGGCCGGAGGCTTTTGAGTGCGGCGCTGTGCGCCGCTTTCGGCGCGGCCCGCTGCCCGCGAACCGGATGCAGCATCCCCGTCTTATCTCATTCTACCGGGTAGGGACTTTGCTGACGGGAATATGATGAGAGGCCCCCCTCCGGCAGCCCGCGTCGAAAGCGGCGCACAGCGCCGCACTCAAAAGCCTCCGGCCATGCTTCTGAAGCCGTCTCTCTAAATGCCCTGACGGAACTTGCTGTGGGCCTTCCGGTCGGTCCTGTCTCTCATGCGTAAGTCCCGGAAAATCACTTGCCGTTGGAGGGCGGTTTCTTCTGCCCGTAATACGCTCCGGGGCCGTGCTTTCTTAGATAGTGTTTATCGAGCAGGTGCTGAGGGAGCGGGGGCGCATCGGGATTGAGGTGCAGTGTTTCCAGCGCCATCTGTGCGCACATCTCCAGCGCCACGGAATTGTCCAGTGCCTCCAGGGCGTGTTTTCCCCAGGTGAACGGCGCGTGGTGATGCTGGAGCACCGCCGGGACTGCCATGGGGTTGAGATTTTGGAGGCGGAAAGTCTCGACAATCGCCGTGCCCGTCATCGCTTCGTAGTCCGCCGCCACCTCTTCCGGCGTGAGGACGCGGCAAAGAGGCACCGGGCCGTAAAAATGATCCGCGTGCGTGGTGCCATAGCAGGGCAGGGGACGTCCGGCCTGCGACCACGCCGTGGCGTGCACACTATGCGTGTGACAAATGCCCCCGACTTCCGGCCAGGCCCGGTAAAGGGCGAGGTGCGTGGCCGCGTCCGATGAAGCGTTGAGCGGCCCGTCGATCTTCCGGCCCGTGGCCAGTTCGAGCACCACCATGTCGTCATCCCGCAAATGAGAGTACGGCACCCCGCTGGGCTTGATCACCATCATGCCCTGCTCTCGGTCGATGCCGCTGACATTGCCCCATGTCAGACGGACGAGACCGCTCGGCGGCAGGCGGAGGTTGGCTTCGAGGACTTGTTGTTTGAGATCGCGGAGCATGGGGAGGGGAAGGAAATGACGAAATCAGAAATCAGAATGACGAAGGAAGTCCGAATGTCGAATTTGAATTGAACGCGGAATGCACGTTCGCCATTTTTTCGTCATTCTGATTTATGGTTTCGTCATTTTGCCGCCTGCCGGCAATAACATAACGCTTCCCGCCAAATCTCAGTTTCCCCCGGAATGCCCAGTTGCTCCAATTTGGCGGCAATCTCCTCCTGGTCCGGCTCCTGCACTCCCTCGCGCGCGATCTGCTCTTCATCCGCCGGCATGTCGGGGAGAATCAGGCACGCCATGCGCCAGCAGGCCCATGCCCGCCAGGTGCGCAGTTCCTTTCGTGGCTCGACCATCCGTGTGGCGAGATGCTGCCAGTGACGGCGGGGATTCCCGATGAAGTGCTCCGGGAGATGATTCCGCAAAATCCACGCCACGGCGAGGTAGGGAAGGGACCATTGTTTCAGCACGGGCTCGTCTCCCTGGAGATCGCAACCCATGGCCCGGTTCAGCAGCAGGATGGCGCGAGCCGGATATCCCTGCAGCCAGAGGCTCTGACTGTAGAGCAGGGCGGTGTGATAGAATGCCGGACCGCGATCTCCAGCCAGGGCCGTGAGGCAATCCGCCCCGAGGGGCCCTGGTGGCACGGGCAGCAGCGGACATGGATTGATACCCGGCAGGTGTGCCGGTGCGGTGGATGGGACGGTGGTTCCCATTTTATACGGAAACTCTGCTCGCCGGTGGAGGCCCCGGCATTGGAAACACCTTGTCCCACCCGAGCCACAGGCCCAGTCCGATGATGACGCTGATGTGGATGAACGTCATCACGACGGCGAAAATGAAATAGCGTCCGATATTTCGAATGGCCCCGGTGAGGATCAGCTCGCTCGCG
>DATAIE010000226.1:0-4522 GCA_036262875.1 Verrucomicrobiales bacterium | reverse complement strand
CGTTACCCCCGTGACCGGCGCAGAATTTGATGCCGTGGATGTGTTGCTTTCCCCGGACACTCTCCGGCGCTACGCCCGCCTCCGCATCACGCTCAAGCCGTAGGTCGCTTAGAGCAATTGCCAAAAGAGATTTCCGGAAGGATCCCGGGACAGGACTTGCGATCCATGGCCGCCGAAGGCTCTAGTTATTCTCTGTGGTGCAAGTTTCATTTTGGGAAAAGTTATTCACCGGACGGGGCTTCAACTGGTTGGATTGAGAGCGAGAACCCAGGAGCCGTGTTTGGCCTGATTGCGGGTGTGCCTGGCTTCATCGTAAAGCTCGCCTTTGAGGCACATTTGGAAGAGGATTTTCAGCCAGCGCTGGCCGAGGTTCCGCAGAGCGCAGGAGTGGCTTTGGCCTTTGGCGCGGTGGGCTTTGTAATAGGTTTCGGCCCACACGCATTCCTTGCGGCTGAGGTTGGCCCACAGATGCACGGTGCAGCGAAGGGCTTTGTCACAGTTGCGCCGGAGTTTATGCCGGGTGCTCTGCCCGCTTTTGACGGTCACCGGCGCGGTGCCGGCGAGGCTTTGCAGTCCGGCGGAGTCCACGCCCTCCTCCACGCGGTGGAGCACGAGGCTCAGGAGGCGCGGCCCGAGCTTGGGCCCTGAGCCTGGCAGGGATCCGAAGAGTCCGCTTTGCGGGTGATCCCCAAAGAGTTTTTCAATGCGGGCGCGATAGATAACGAGCTGGGCCTCCACGGTGAGGAGCATTTTCACAAGGCTCACAGCGAGGAGGCTTTTGGCCGCGGTGGCGGCGCTGCTGCCGGAAAAAGTGCCAGCCCTTGCAAAGACGGCGAGCCGCCCGTCGCGGGTGGCGGGACGCCACAGTTTGTTGGCGTGGAGGAACTTTTCCCACTTTCTTTTGCCCGCGGAGGCGAGTGCCTGGGGTGTGGGGAAGGAGAGGATGAAGCGCCATGCGGACGGCGCAGTCCAGTTGTCAAAAGCTTCGAGAACCTCGGGGTAATACTCGCGCAGGGCGGCCTGGAGTTGATTGATGAGCGCGGTGCGCTGGCTGATGAACTCGACTTCGTCGGCGCAGAGCAGGCGCAGTTCGCTGACCATGGGATCGTGCGGCGGCAGGGGCTGCCAGCCGTGGCCGTCCACACGGAGGGCATCGGCGAGGCTCCAGGCGTCGAGCTGGTCGTCTTTGACGCCGGAGGGGGCTTTGCGTCCACGGTAACGGGCGGCAGCTTTGGGGACAACCGGATACACAGTGAGGCCGGCATCGAGGAACTGCTGCACGGCCACGCCATGGGTGGTCTCGATGGCGATGGCGGGGGAGCCGAGTTCGCGGAGGCGCTCCAGTATGGTTTTCCATGCGGCGGCGGTGTGGTCGAAGCGGAGGCTTTCGAGGCGGGTCCCCGAGCGGTCGACGACGACGAGGTCGTGATGATCGCCGGCCCAATCGAGGCCGGCGAAGGCGGTGAGTTCGGTGAAGGGTGTCATGGGTGTGGTTCGGGCGGTCCGCCTCCCTGCTTCCTCCGTGCGTCGCTCTGATACATGACCGTCGTGCGGTTTAATTCTCTTAGACGTTAGGGATGAAGCCTGCACGCAGACCGGTGAACTAGAGCTAAGCCTCGCGGGCTGGGACTGCTGTGACCGTGTTCTGCGTGAGGCAAGTGGACTGCCGGAGCGCACTTTGCGCGCCGCCGGGTTATTCACAATCGGGCAGGGGGAGGGCTTTTGGGAAGCCGCTCCTGCCCGCTTATGATTAACGCCGGGACTGGTATCGGACTGCTGCAAGGATTGCAGCTCTGCGGAGAGCGCGTTCACTTCTTGAGAGCACGTCCGGTTGCTGCTCAACGCCGTCCGCCGGGAAAACGCAGAATTTCCCCGCGGGAAAAGCGACCTGCTCCACGCACGTCATCCTGCAAAGCTGCATGACGGACAGCCATCCCGTAGTGTTCAAAACCCCGGCAGGAGCCTCGGTCCACCCTCGTTAGGAGGTTGCCAATGCGCTCGAAGCTTCCTTTCAAACAGCTACAACGTATGGGCTGCCTCCCTTCAGCCCTCCGGCGTGTATCCGAGGACGATATCGAACTTCGCCGCCAGCTCGCCGGCTTTGGCTCCCGGCAGAGGTGCAAAATCCACTGTGACGGATTCTCTCGCCTTCGGGTCCTTGATGCTGCGCCAGATGCCGTCCTTCTCGTTGTCCTGGCAACCCTTGATGTAGAGTTGCGTGGTCAGGAGGTCCTTGCCGCCGTATTTCACCTTGTAGTGAATGTGCGGGCAGCGTCCGGGATACTTCACCGGCTTGATGGTGCGGAACAGATACTCGCCGGTGCTGCCGGTCATGAATCGCCCGAATCCCTGAAAGTTCTTGTCCTTCTTGTCCGCGTTGCCGGTGCCGCTGTGGAGGTAGGCTCCGTTGTTGTCGCACTGCCAGATTTCCACCACGGCGTTGCGCAGCGGGTTGCCTTTGGAATCGAGAATGCGTCCGCTGACATAGGCCACGTCGCCCAGAGCGGAGGTGGTGCCCGCATTGATGAGCAGGAGGTCGTTGTCCGTATCCAGAGGGAGATGATCGGGATAAAACGGCCCCTCGGTGGCGGAGGGCGTCTGGAGGAGTGCTTCCGCAAAGGCCCCGGGTGCGGCAAGAAGCGCGGAGCCCGCGGCAAAACGGCGCAGAATTTCGCGGCGGGTGGACAGGGTTTTGGAAGAGGTGATGAGATTCATGGAGCGGGATTCCGGGACAGGTTATGAACTCTGGTTCCTTCCGTCAAGCTCCGCGGCGGACATTCACTCCGCTGGTTGCAATCCCCGTGCGGGCCTGGATGATAGCGTTTTATGTCAGCCACTTCTGATATTCGCATCCGCAGCGCCCGCCCGCTGATCTCTCCCGCCATTCTGGAGGACGAACTTCCCCTTTCAGAGGAGGGGGCCGCAGTGGTGAAGGCGGGACGCCGCGCCGTGGCGGACATCGTGACGCAAAAAGATGACCGGCTCCTCGCGATTGTGGGACCCTGTTCCGTCCATGATCCAGTCGCAGCGCTCGACTACGCTCAACGGCTGCAGCCCGTTGCGGAACGGCTCAAGAAGGACCTGCTCGTGGTGATGCGCGTCTATTTTGAAAAGCCGCGGACGGTAGTGGGCTGGAAAGGTCTGATCAATGACCCGGGGCTCGACGGCAGCTTTCAGATCAATAAAGGGCTGAGGCTCGCGAGAAAGCTGCTCCTCGATGTCACAGCGGCGGGCCTGCCCGTGGCCACAGAATTCCTGGATACCACCCTGGGGCAGTATTACGCGGACCTCGTTTCGTGGGGTGCCATTGGCGCCCGCACCACGGAAAGCCAGATTCACCGGGAACTCGCCTCGGGATTGTCGATGCCGGTGGGATTCAAAAACCGGACGGACGGCGATCTTCAGGTGGCCGTGGACGCCATTCTCTCCGCAAAGCACCCGCATTCGTTTCCTTCTTTGACGCACGAAGGCGCGCCCGCCGTGCTGACCACCGCGGGGAACGAGCACGCCCACCTCGTCCTCCGGGGCGGCAGCCGCACCGGTCCTAACTATGATGCCGCCCACGTCCGGGAATCCTCGGCCCTGCTGCGCGCTGCAGGGGCGCCACCCGTGGTGCTGGTGGACTGCAGTCACGGCAACAGCGGCAAAGATCCCGCCCGCCAGCCGGACGTCGCCCGCGATCTCGCCTCCCAGATCAGTGCAGGGGAGCGGGCCATCATCGGAGTCATGCTGGAGAGCCACCTCCTCGCAGGCACGCAAAGTGTGAAACCGGGTATGCCTCTCACCTATGGCCGCAGCATCACGGATGCATGCCTCTCTTTTGACGATACTGTTCCGGTTTTGGAAACCCTGGCGCAGGCCGTGCAACAGCGCAGAAATATGGCTCCTGCTCCGACTTTTTGATTGTCAGGAAGGGTGCCTGGCGGAAAGTCCCGGGGATGCCCCCTGTCGCTTTAGTCACCGGTTCCGCTGGTTTAATCGGAGCTGAATCCTGCCGCCGTTTTCATGCGGAAGGATTTGAAATTGCGGGCATAGACAATGATATGCGGGCCCGCTTTTTCGGTGAAGGTGCTTCCACCGCCGTGCAGCGGAATGAACTGATCCGTTCGCTGCCGGGGTACACGCATTTCGACGCGGACATTCGCGATGCCGGGCGGGTGGAGGAGATCGTGAAGGGATATGGTTCCCGCATCGGAGTCATCATTCATACCGCCGCGCAGCCCTCTCACGACTGGGCTGCACGGGAACCGCTGACCGATTTCGGGGTCAACGCCACAGGAACTCTCAACCTCCTCGAAGCCGCCCGCCTCCATTGTCCGGAGGCACCTTTTATTTTCACCAGTACTAACAAAGTATACGGTGACACCCCGAACCGCCTGCCGCTGAGGGAACTCGACACACGGTGGGAGATCGATCCCGCTCATCCATGGCATGAGGGCATCCCGGAGGAAATGTCCGTCGACGGGACGACGCATTCGGTCTTCGGCGCCAGCAAGGTGGCGGCGGATGTCATGGTGCAGGA
>DATAIE010000225.1:0-1963 GCA_036262875.1 Verrucomicrobiales bacterium | reverse complement strand
GAGGGTGGCCTTGATTTTGTTGATGAAATAGGGCCGGCACTCTTCATCCGGTGCAAGCTCAACCGTTTTCGCCCACGATTTGTCAGCCCCGGCGAGGTCCCCGGTGAGGGCGAGATCGAGCGCCAGCGCAAACTGGCAGAGAGCCTGTTTGCGTTCAGTGGTGGTGGCGTAGATGCCCTCCTTCCAACTGGTGCGGTCCTCTTTGGAAAGCGGGAGGAAATTGTAGAGCCACTCTCCGCCGGTATAGCGGGAATCCTTCAGGTTTTCATCCGCGGCCATACGCGCCGCACTGCGGCTCCACGCGAGAGCCTCGCTGAACTTGCCTTGAAGCCGGTACGCATCGGAAAGGACGAGCGGCGTGAGCAGGCTTGGGGAGGTGAGTTGCGCCCGCTCCAGGTTGCTCACGGCGCCGGCATAGTCACCGTCCAGCAGTTGGATGAACCCCATATTGCTGCGGGCGTTTGCATAGTCGGGCTGCGCCTCCAGCGCTTTGCGGCACCACGACATCCCGCTGTCGAGATCCCCTCCGGCCATGCTCATGTGGGAGAGGAGGAGTGCTGCCGCGGCGAGGTCCGGTTTCTTTGCCAGAGCCGCTTCGGCAAACTTTCGCGCCTCCGGCTCCTGACCCTGCTCCCAGTAACGATAGGACTGCAGGAGGTCCAGGTCCGGATCGGCGGGACGCTCACTCCGCAGGAATGCCAGCATGATATCCTGACTCTCCGGCGAGGCGAATTTTTCGCCCGGCGGCGCTTTGAAAATGCGGCACTTCACCAGTCCATAGGAGGCATCCGCGTTGTTGGCATTCGCGCTCAGCGCCTTGGTAAAAGCATCCTCCGCCGCAGACCATTCCTGGCGGCGCAGCATTTCGTTGCCCAGCTTGTTGTGAAACTCGGAAATCCTCCGCCCGGTCGCCAGGGCCCGGTAGCTTTCGAAGTAGTCGACCCCAAAGGCCGACTTGATGTAGAGCGCCACTCCGATGGCCACCACGAACGACAGCAGCGTCCAGTAGGTGAGCACAAACCCGACGGACTTTTTCACCACTACCCGCACCGGTCGCCGCTGGCGCGAAAGCGAGGCCTTCATTTTCTCAATCTCCAGTTCCATCTCGTGCACACGGCGCAGCAGCTTGTCGATTTCCATGGGCATGGACTCTCCCGAATTCGCAGGCCATCAAGGGAGAACGCGAATCCCAATGCCCCGGGGTTTGCTGCTTGTAATGGCCGGAACCCGGGTTGACGGGGCGGCTCAAAACCCACGCTCCTTTTGACCCCGCCAAACCGTTCCTGGCTCGACCGCACCCTCTGGCCCGCAGCAGCGCTGCTGGGGGCCTGCCTTTGGTATTTTCAGGCCACGGACGCGGACATCACCCTGCAGGACCACCTCTTCGACTTCCAAAAGGGAGCGTGGCTCGTGGACAAGGAGGCATGGTGGCCCACCTTCCTGTTTCATAAACTGCCGAAGTATCTCATCATCGCCTTCGGAGTGTTTCTCCTGCTGCGGGTGTATGTCGCGCCCCGTTTCAGAAAATGGGCGTGGTTTCGTCCGGCACCACTCGCGCCGGTGTGGGTGGTCATCCTCAGTCTGGCTCTCACGCCCATCGTGGTCGCGGTTTTGAAGGCAAACACACACGTTTTCTGCCCGTGGGACGTCGACCGCTACGGCGGGAAGGAGGAATACGTAAAGACCTGGACGAAATACGATGACTCCAACCGTCCCGCAAAGTGCGGCAACTGCTGGCCCGCCGGCCACGCCAGCGGAGGCTTCGCGCTGGTCGCCGTGGCCTCCCTCGCCCTGAGCCGCCGCGGAAGACTCACGGGCACCGTCATCGGGCTCACCGTGGGCTGGATCATGGGAGGCTATCAAATGCTGAAGGGGGCGCACTACCTCAGCGACACGGTCGTGACCATGCTGCTCGCGTGGATCATCCACCTTTTACTCCGGAAATGGCTGCTGCGCGGCGACT
>DATAIE010000224.1:0-3387 GCA_036262875.1 Verrucomicrobiales bacterium | reverse complement strand
GCCTGGAAAAAGGAGAGTTCCGCTTTCCCATGGACGGTCGCCGGGCACCCTGCCGGTCCATGCACTGCAAGATCATCGCCATCGGCAAGCCGGCCCTCGACTGGGCGCGCGCCGGAATCGCCGACTACCTCCAGCGGCTGACCCGCTATGGAAAAACCGCGATCGAATACCTCAAGGAGGGAACCGCGGCACAAAACAGTGAGCGGCTTCTCAAGGCCTCCGAAGGGAGCCGCCGCATCGTCATGGACGAGCGCGGACGGCTGCAGGGCACTGCCGCTGTGCGGGGTGCCGTAGACCGGTGGGAAATGGATTCGGGGATAAAGCGCGTGTCCTTCCTCATCGGAGGCGCAGACGGCCACACGGAGGCACTTCGAAAAGAAGCGGACGAGGTGTGGGCTCTGAGTCCCCTTACCCTCCAGCATGAACTGGCATTGGTGGTGCTGCTGGAACAACTCTACCGGGTCCACACCATCAAGAAAGGAGAGCCGTATCACCGTTAGCACGGTGCGCAGCTTAATTTGGTGGGGCGAGACTCCGTCGAGCCGAAGATAAGAGGGCGAAGGCGGCGCGGAGCCCTCCTGTCCAGGGCTCAACGGAGTCTCGCCCCACCGGGCGAAAAGCTCCGCACCACAGGCTTCGCGGCCACCAAAGCGCGGTTCATGAGGGGATTTCGCGCTTGTCCCGCGGCAGGGCGTCGCGGAGGACCTTTGTCTAAACCCGAAGTCAAAGCGGTGGCTAAATTCGTTAAGAAGATGCTCGATCGGTTGTTCTCAGAGCACGGCTTCGGGTCGTGGATCACGCCGTCATTGGTGGCCTGTTCCTATCCGGACAGCGAAGAGGAATTCGCGGCGCTGGCTTCGCAGGGTGTCTCGCTGCTGGTCAATCTGCATACCCGTGCGCATCCGGCGGGGGCTCTTGCGGCCCATGGCCTCACGGAGCTTCACCTTCCCACCCGCGATTTCACGGCTCCGAAGATGGAATCCATCGCAACGGCGGTCGCCGCAGTGGACCGGGAAATCGCCGCAGGGCGGAAGGTGGCAATACATTGCGGAGCCGGGCTGGGCCGAACCGGGACGCTCGCGGCCTGCTATCTGGTGCACACGGGGATGAAGGCGGAAGCCGCAATCAAAGCCGTCCGCCGGGCCCGGCCGGGATCGATCGAGACCGATGGTCAGGAGGACCGCGTGCGGGAGTATGAGCGGTCCATTCGGTAATTCCCGCCAACGCCGGGCTGAATGCGAACCGCTTCCAAAAAGGGACACCGCGTCCATGCATCGCACTTCTTTTAACAGACAAAGGCAATCCAATGTAATCACTATGTAAAACAAATAAATTGCCGCGGAGACGGGAGTGTGATTCAATGACGCCCATGAACGCCTCCCTTCTCTGGCCCGGAGCCCGGTCGTCCTTTTCCATCGTCTCCCGGCCTCCGGTCCTGAAGAGATCCCGGACGTGGGAGGTGGTGCCGGGTCCGGCCCGGGGGGATTTGAGCGCCGTTTCTTATGGGAACGGCAGCTGGCTGGCCCTCGGTGTGGACCCGGGCGTCGTGCTCCGGTCCGTCGATGGAATCGGGTGGGAGCAAGCACCCGCCTCTTCCGGTCCCACCGGGGTCACGGCGCTGAAATTTCTCCATGACCGGTTCATCGCCAAAGGGGCCTCTCAGTGGAAACAGTCCTTCGACGGTGTGACGTGGTCCGATTTTCCCATCCCCCCGGGTTCCGTGGTAAACGATGTCACCCACGCCCGTGGTAGCTGGGTGTGCGTCGGCGCTGCAGGACTGTTTGCCTCAGCGCAGGAACCGGGGGAATGGGAGGTCAATCAGAACGCGACGACATCTTCGCCGGTGCATCAGGTGATTTATCTCGGCGGACGGTTTCATGCCTACAGCTACTGGTCCACGGGCATGCAGCCGTTTTCCTCCCGCGACGGGCATACGTGGACCATCCACCCGCAAACCAATGGCATCTGGTTTGACCACCTGGAACGCGGCCAAATCGAACGCGCCGGCGGATCAGTGGAGACAGTGGTCGTGGGAACCCTCCAGGGCGGAGCCTATCATATTGGCAGGGCTGCAGGAGAGTCCCTGACCTGGGAAACAGGAAAGCGCGAGGGAGTCTTTGGCCGGCTCATCTACCGCCGGAGCGCGGATCCCGCCGGCCCGGGACTGGCACGGCGCGAATGGGTGAGTCTCACCCGCGGTCACTCCGCCCGCGGAGGATTGCCTGTTTTTTCCCTCCGGACGGCCGGAGAAGCTCCTGTGTTCGAAAATACGGACACGCTCAATGGGATCCTCGCGGTGGCGACCGGTCCCGGGGCCATGATCGCCGTGGGTACCGGCGGCTTGATCCGCCGGTATCCCACCGGACTCACCTCCGGCAGACCGCTATCGGCCTGACCCTCCGCGGACGGCGGGTTTTGACAGAACTTTTACAGAGTTCTGACGGAGGATTGACGCAAACCCTTTCCGGTATGGCAGAGTAACGATGCGCCCGGTAATCCGCCGGTGCTCATCCACCCAAACTCTGCTGTCCCATGAAAAGACGCTCCGTCCCTCTGTTTTTCTCCGCTCTGCTGGCATGCTCTCCGCCCGTTCAAGCTCAGCAACCCGCCCGCGGCGCTGATCCCTCCAGTGCCGCGCCCCCCGCCCCGGCGGCAAACGACCCGTTCATCAAAGGGAACTCGGCACCGGCCGGAGATGCGCAGGAGCAGGACTCCGGTGTGAAGGAGGGACTTATCCGCATCGAGTATTTTTCCATGCCGCCCGCCACTGCGCGGAAAGTGCTGCGTCAGTTCCCGAAGCAGGACGACCTGTATGCCTGGCTGGGCACCCAACTGGAAAATGAAAACGGAGAGGTAAAACTGGAGCGGCTTTGTCTGCTCAAGGTGCGCGGCGGCCAGCGCTCCAAACTGGAGGAAATCGATGAATATCCGTATCCCACGGAATTCGATCCGCCTCAGATCCCCCAGACTTTCGGGATGGGCATCAACGTGGATCCGGCACCCATTCACGTGACGTCTCCCGCTCCACCGCCGGCGCCGAAGCCGGCCCCTCCAAACCCGGCCCCGAATTCCTCCCCTGTTCCCGCTCCGGCACCAACTCCGACTCCCATGCCGCCTCAGGGTGCGAAAGGAGAAGCGGGCTCTGCCGGTCCGGCCGGTGCTCCAGCCATTCTTGCTCCAGGAGCCGTTCCCGCGCGGGTCTTTCCTCCATGGCCGTATACATCCACCACACCGAGCAGCTTCGCCTTCCGCAATACAGGCTGGAGTCACGAAATCGAAATGACATTCGGCGACGATGGCAGCACCGTCGACCTGAACATCGCTCCGGAAGTCGTGAGGCTCACTGGATTGGACGTCATCAATCAGGCTGGCGATATCGTGCAGCCT
>DATAIE010000223.1:0-2636 GCA_036262875.1 Verrucomicrobiales bacterium | reverse complement strand
CTGGGCGTCGGTTTTGCCGCGTTCGCGCAGAGCGTCGTAGTAACTGGCGGCCCAGGAGCATTGCGCGCGGCTGAGGCGGGCGAAGTGGTGGATCGTCTGACGCAGCATCTTGTTGCACCGGTAGCGGATGTTCACCCGGTGCACCTGGCCGGACTGATAGCTTACGGGCGCGGTGCCGGCCATGCATTGGAGGCCGCCGGCGTCCGTGTAGCGGCTGCGGTCACTGCCGATTTCACCCAAAATCCGCGGGGCCAGTTTGGGGCCGGCACCGGGCAGGGAGCCGAACATACCGCTGTCCGGGTGACGCGCAAAAAGCGCCTCGATCCGTTTGCGGTAAGTTGCAAGTTCACCGGCAAGCTGCCGCAACTGGCGGCATCGCGCCGTGGCATAGAGGCTCTTGGCGGCCGCCATGGGTGCGCTTATTTTCCATTCGCCGGCTTTGGCAAAAATTTCCATCCGCCGGGAAAAGGTTTCCGTCCGGGTGAGTTTGTGCGTGTGCAGGAACTTTTGCCACTGCCGTTTGCCGGCGCGCAGGAGGACCTCCATGGTGGGGAACTTTTCCACAAAAGCCCATGCCGAACGGTGCGTCCAGTCGTCAAAAGCCTCCTCCGCGGCCGGATAGTATTCGTGGAGCGCCTGCTGGAGCTGATTGACGAGCGCGGTGCGCTCTTCGATGAGCGCGACCTCATCGCGGCAGAGGATGCGCAGTTCGGCTACAATGGGGTCCTGCGGCTGCAAAGCACGCCATGCCTCCCCGTCCAGGCGCAGGGCATCGGCGAGAGCCCATGCGTCCTGGCGGTCGGTCTTGTTGCCGCTGGCGCACTTGCGTTCGCGATAGCGTTTGGCGCTGGCCGGATTGACCGGATAGACGCTCACCGCGCTCGCGAGCAACTGCTCCACGGCGGCGCCAAAGCTCGTCTCCACGGCCACACCCATCCGGGAATAACCGGTGGTTTTTTCACGCCATGTCCGCCAGCCGGCGGCGGTATGGTCGATGCGGAATTCGGCAACAATGAGGCCTTTGGCATCCACGATGACGACGTCGTGATGATCTTTGGCCCAGTCAAAGCCGGCATAATGAGTGAGTTCGGCATGCGGTGTCACGGTTTGGCGGGTGGTGTTAGGGATGTCACGGGGCACCGCGCGTCCACGGGGTCGTACTGATACAGGAGCTTCACGAGCCTTGGTTCTATCAGACCTCGCGGTGGACGCCTGCGGGCGGGCCGGTGCTCTGCGGGAAACCTTCGTGAGGTCAGTCCAAAGAAACCGTGCCGCGCCCGGGGCGCTGCCGTCACCGGCGGGAGCCGGCTCCGGCAAAGTATCGAACGCCGGCGATTTGTCGGCGGCAAAGTTATTCACAATCGGCAAGGGCGGCGGGGCGCTCGATGCGCCCATTCCCGCCGATTGCTGAATAACTTTCGAAACGGTATCAGTCCAAAAGCCTCCGGCTGTGCGCAGGGCAGCGTTTCTGCCCTTATTCTGCACCGCCTGCGCCCGGCACCCTGGGATCACCGGCGGCCATCAAGCTTCCGTCCGGCAGGCGCATGATTCCATTGCAGGCTCCCATTTCACCCACCACCTCCACCTGGTGACCGCGTTTTCGCAGGCCATCGATGATCTGCGGGCCCGCGCTTTTTTCGATTTTCAGCACGTCGGGACTCCATTGATGGTGAATCCGCGGAGCCGCCAGCGCCTTGTCCAGCGTCATCCCGCCGTCGAGCACTCCAGTGATGGCCAGCATCACCTGCGGAATGATCGTTGGCCCGCCCGCGGCTCCCACTGAGAGGACCGGCTGACCGTCGCGGAGCACCAGAGTGGGCGCCATGCTGGAGAGCGGACGCTTCCGGGGCCCTACGGCGTTTGCCTCCGCTCCCACCAGCCCGAAGGCGTTTCTCACTCCAGGCTGGATGGAAAAGTCATCCATCTGATTGTTCAGCACGATGCCGGTCCCGGGCACCACCACTTTGCTTCCAAAGGTCGTGTTCACTGTCGCCGTGCAGGCAACCCAGTATCCCTCTGAGTCGGCGGTGGAGAAATGAGTTGTATGCTTTCCAAATACATCCTCCTGCGCTCTCTCCGGCGTTCCGTGCTCCGGCACCACGGTGGTCTTTTGCAAATCGATCTTCGCAGCGAGCGACTTTGCATAGGTGACACCGGAGAGCCCTCGGGGCACTTTGACGAAATCCGGATCGCCCAGCCAAAACGCCCGGTCGGCAAAGGCCAGTTTCATCGCCTCTGCCGTGAAATGGATATCCTCCAGCGATCCGTTTTGGAAAGTACCGGCCTCCCGCGTCGCCAGAATATTCAAGATCTCCGCGACGTGCACTCCTCCCGAACTCGGCGGGGGAAAGCCCACGACCTCGCATCCGCGATAGGAAATGCGGAGCGGCTCCCGGACGGCGAGACGATAGTCGCGGAAATCCTCCGCCGTGAGCACGCCCTCATTTTCCTTCATCCATTTCCCGGCGGCGATGGCGAAGCCGCCTCCGTAAAACCATCCGATTCCTTCCCTCGCGATGGCCCGGTAACTTTTTGCCAGGTCCTCCTGCTTCAGTACCGCCCCTTTTCGCAGCGCAGATCCGTCTGCGTTCAGGAAGATGGCCTTCGACGCGGGAAAGGCGGCCATCGCTTTCTCG
>DATAIE010000222.1:0-3608 GCA_036262875.1 Verrucomicrobiales bacterium | reverse complement strand
CCCAAACCTTCAACGGGTCCGACACGGGCGGGATTCCCAGTTGGGGCTTCGGTATTTTGGTCAGGGCAAATTCGCATGCAGCCGGACCGTCACTCTGCGCCCACTGCTGAAGCAGCAGCCCGGCCAGGCCCTCCTGCCCCCGCATCCCGCCCGGAAATGCCGCAACAAGCTCCAGGGCGGCGGGCATGTCTCCCGCCGAAATCTGTGCCACCCGCGCCGCGGCCCGCGCCTTTGCCTCCGGATCGTAGTCCGCCGTCAGCAAGTCCCGCTGCACCGCCTCCAGCAGCGCGCGCAGTTGCTCCTTCCGGCCTCCTTTCGTCCCTTGTACTCCTTTCGTCTCTTTACCTGCGGAGTCCGCGCCTCCCCCAGCCTGCCCAACCGCGGAGAAGCGTCCGGGATTGCCGGTAATCTGAGACCTTGAATGAGCCGCGCCGGCGAACCAGCCGGCCGTGCCGCAAAGCGTCAGCAGAGCCAGCGCCGTTGTTGTTAGGGCAAGTTTCGATTTCATAAGCCAGAGAGAGATCCAGCCCGCCGCCGGAGGGGCGAGTTTTGCCGCGGCCAGCGCCGCGGGAGTGAGACGGGCGAGCAAGGCAGGAGAAGCCGCCGCTTTTGTCAGCGCCGGGGTCAGACCCGCCGCGAGAGCCGCTGCGCCCAGGGTAATACCGCGGTGGCGCAACCGGCGGCTGAGTTTTCCAAGTGCGCGCTCGGCCCGCTTTTCACAGGCCGCAGCCGTGCTCCCCAGCGCGGCTGCAATGCTTTTGAACGGCTGCGATTTCCAGTAGCGCAGCAGGAGGACCTGCCGGTCCGGTTCCGGCAGCGCGGCCACGGCGTCATCCAGGAGGGGCAGCGCGGCGTGCCACGGCGCATCTGCATTTTCCCCGGTGGCGGATTGTTCCTCTTGCCAGGCTTTCATGGTGCGGCGGCGGTGTTGTTCCTTTTCGACCGCCCTCGCCGTTTCAAACGCTGCCGTCTTTTGCAGCCATGCCGCCAGCGCCGGGTGATCCGCCAGCGGCTCCGCTTTCCGGGCGAGGATGGTGAAAACATTCTGGGCCGCCTCCTCCGCCAGCCCGTGGTCCCCGGAACGCCTCAGCGCCGCCCCGAACACCAGCCCTGCATAGCGTTTCACGATCTCCGCAAACGCCGCCTCATCGCCCCGGCGGGCGAACTCCAGCAGCAACTCGCGGTCTGTGAACTCGTTCATCACTCTTATCATCCGGTGCCGCCGGAAAATCCGACAGATAATTTTGAGTGTCGCTCATTTGAATCTCCTCCCCCCCGGACCGCGTCACGGCGCACTGTGTTTTGCACGCCACTTCGGGTAGTCGCGCTCAATGAGACCCGCGGGCCAGTTGCCGTAGTAGGAGTAGCCGACGCGGCGCTCGCGCTCGATCCCGCTGATGGCGTAATGAACGGCGGAATCCCGGCCAAGAAAGATGGGACGATGGGTTCCCAACTCGTAAAAGCGCGCCCAGAGGGCCCCGGCGCCGGCATCGCTCACAACGCGCAGGTCGTCTTTGCCTGTGGCGTCCTTGAACCGCTCCTGCCGCATCCCTTTGATCTCCACGGATTTCAGCCACGTTACCGCGCCGTCGACGGCGGCAATTATTTCCGGCCCGGGTTTCTCGACCGCCATCAGGAAACGCACGATGCCCACGCTTTCACTGCCGGACAGGGACGGCGGCTCATACTTGCGCGCCCAGGCGGGTTCGAGCGTTTTTTCATCGTGCTGCCCACACCATGCGGTGAGTTTGCCGTTCTCTTTGATCTGCGTGCGCAGGATACAATCGATGCCCCTGGCAACCGCGGTGGCCGCTTTGGCGCGGCGTGCGGCGTCGACGAATGCGAACGGCGGCTGACCGGCTGCCACATCGCGCAGGAGATCGAGCGCGCTGATCATGGCATTGTCGTTATAAGTGATGTGCGAGTAGTAGCCGGACGGGCGCAGGGGGTAAAACTGAGGATATCCGCCATTGGGATACTGTGCGGTGAGGAGGTAATCAATACCTCTGATGACAGCGGCCCGATAACGCCCGCCTCCATCGGCTTGCGCGATCAGAGCGAGGAACCGCAGAGGCGTGGTGGTGGAGCCGTTGTCGATGGTGTTGCCTTCCCGTCTCTGGATTGCGGCGAGGTCCTCCGGTGTGGGGGGCGGCGTGAGCAGGTCGTGATTTTTCGGCCAGCCTCCCTCGCGGGACTGGTAGAGGAGCACGGTGTCGGCGGCGGCGCGGGCTTCCGGGGAGGAAAACCAACCTGGCGGTTGCTTCAAAAGGCTCGAACTCCAGCGAAGAGGGGCGTCTGCGGCGCTGGTTAGGGAGGAGAGAAGAAGGGACGCCGCCATGAAAGTTTTCAGGATCTGTTTGGCAGGCTTCATGGCGTGAAGATGCATTTTGACAGAGATTGATCCCGAAACATTTCAAAAGAAAGATGAATTGGAGACGGTAATCGTGCCCGAGGAACACCCCATCGTCTTTTAAAGGCTCTGCTCACAAATCCATTGCCCCTGACCGGGAATCCGCCAACATCCGGCACGCATGGAGTACGCCAACGAAACAGAAGTCGCCGAAGCGGGGAATCATTTGCGTCCACTGCGGGCAGCGTTGCAGGAGGTGCTTTTCGGCAAGGAGGAACTCATCGACCTGCTCATCTGCGGAGTGCTGGCGCGCGGGCATATCCTTCTGGAAGGCCTGCCCGGTCTCGGAAAAACGGAACTCGTAAAGGGACTCGCCAAAGCGCTGGAACTGGACACCCGGCGCATCCAGTTCACGCCGGACCTGCTGCCGGGGGATATCACCGGAAATCCGGTGCTCCAGGAAACTCCGGAGGGGCGGAAGTTTGTCTTCCAGCCGGGCCCGCTTTTCACGAACCTTGTCCTCGCGGACGAGATCAACCGCGCCAGTCCCAAAACCCAGTCTGCTCTGCTGGAGGCCATGCAGGAACGGCGTGTCACCGTGCTCGGCGGCACCCATACCCTGCCGGAGCCATTCTTCGTTCTCGCCACCCAAAACCCCGTGGAGCTCGAAGGCACCTATCCGCTCCCGGAGGCCCAGGTGGACCGTTTCCTTTTCAAGCTGGAGGTGATGCGCAGTGACGCCCCGGTGCTGGAGAGAATCGTCCTGCACCGCGAACTGGGAGTCGAGCCCCAGGTGCCGCAGGTCATGACGCGCAAGACCCTCATGGACCTGATGGCCCTCACCCGGCGGATCTACCTGCCGGAGGTCGTCGCAAATTTCATCGCGCGGCTGGTGGACGGAACTCATCCGGGGCAGTCTCAAGCATCCACTGCCGTGAAATATGGAGCCAGCCCGCGGGCCGCTCTCAGTATCGCCTCAGCCATCAAAGCCCGCGCGCTGATGTCCGGCCGGCTCAATGCCAGTTTTGAAGATGTGCAGGCGGTGGCTCCTCCGGTGCTCGGCCACCGGATCATCCTCGACTATGGCGCCCGCATCGACGGGCGCACTTCGCACGATGTCGTCCAGGCGCTGCTGAAGGAAATCCCCCCTCAGGATCTGAAGCTCCCCCGCACGATGAAAGACCTGACGCGGGTCGCCTGATTTTCGGTTCGATCCCCAACGATGAAAGTCCCCGCCCTCTGCACCGCCGCCGCACTG
>DATAIE010000221.1:0-6092 GCA_036262875.1 Verrucomicrobiales bacterium | reverse complement strand
GAAGCCTACCTCGCTTCGTGCGTGGAGATGGTGATGCGTACCATCGCTCCCGGTCCGCCGGAAGCCCTCGAAAAAT
This sequence comes from Verrucomicrobiales bacterium, assembly GCA_036262875.1. Lineage (GTDB taxonomy): Bacteria > Verrucomicrobiota > Verrucomicrobiia > Verrucomicrobiales > V1-33 > V1-33. The sequence goes on along the minus strand of DATAIE010000221.1, from coordinate 6,016 downwards.
GAGTGCCGCCGCGCCAGCGTTGTATGGCTCCGATCCGAGCCGTCTCACTCCTTTGGCCGCCCGGCTGTTGAAGAAGGGATGGCTTAAGTGGGCTATCGCACTCAGTGCCTCGCTGGGGGCCATCCTGGAGGTCATCGACACCGTCATCACCAATGTCGCCCTTTCCGACATCCGCGGAAACCTCGGCGCGAGCCTGTCCGAAGCGGGTTGGATTTCAACCAGCTATGCCTGCGCCAATGTAGTAATCATCCCGCTCTCCGCGTGGCTGGGCTACCGGTTTGGAAAGCGAAACTACTTCCTGTTTTCCCTGCTGGGCTTTACCGGTGCCTCCCTTTTGTGCGGCCTTTCGACCAGCCTGGGAATGCTGATCTTTGCGCGGGTCCTGCAGGGCCTTGCCGGCGGCGGTCTGCTGGCCAAGGCCCAGGCCATCGTTTTCGAGGCCTTCCCGTCCAGCGAGCGCGCGGCGGCCCAGGCCATCTTTGGTTTGGGAGTGATCGTCGGCCCGGCCATCGGTCCCCTGCTGGGCGGATGGCTCACGGACAACCTCGGATGGCGCTGGATTTTTTTTATCAATCTTCCCGTGGGTGCCGTGGCACTCCTGATGGGTCGCCTGTTTCTGCCTGCGGACGATCCGCCTTCCACCGATCGCAAAGGCTCCGTGGACTGGACCGGCATCGCGCTGCTGGCCGTGGGTCTGGCCTCGTTTCAAATCATGCTCGAAGAGGGCCAGCAGGAAGGATGGTTCGAATCTCGAATGATCCAGATCACCGCGGCCCTGAGTCTGGTGGGCGTGGCCCTGTTCGTTTGGCGCGAGCTGACTACGCCGGAGCCCGCGGTCAATTTGAAGGTGCTGCGTTATCCCTCGATGGTGGGCGGCACGCTCTATTCGGCGATTCTTGGCCTCGGAATCTACGGCATCATGTTCGCGGTGCCGGTGTTCGTTCAGGATTACCTGCACTTTACCGCCCTCCAGAGCGGGCAGTTGCTGGTGCCTGGCGCCATCGTCTCCGCAATGACCATGATGCTGTTTGGCCGTATCGGAAACCGGGTTCCGCCACGGGTGCTGATCTGTATTGGCGCGCTGCTGACAAGCCTTACCGGCTTTTCCCTGATGGACATCAATCCGGATACCGGCTCCTCACAACTGTTCTGGCCGCTCGTCTATCGTGCCATGGGCAGCGTGCTGATCTTCATGCCTCTCAGCCTCGCCACGCTGGGACCCCTGCCGAAAAAAGACATCGCTGCGGGTTCAGGTCTCTACAGCCTCACGCGGCAGCTCGGCAGCAGTATCGGTATTGCCCTCATTACAACCATGCTCGCCCGCCGCGAAGCCCTGCACCGCTCGGTGCTGGTTGAAAAGCTCACGGATTTCAACCCGGTGGTCAGCGAGCGCCTCGCGATGCTGTCCGGCGGTGTTCCGGGCCCGGGCTCTCACGAACAGGGCCTCAAAGTTCTGGACCGCATCGTCACCGGTCAAACCGCGCTGCTCTCGTTCGACGACCTGTTTTTCTACGTCGCCGTCATGTTCGTCCTCTCCCTTCCGCTGCTGCTTCTGCTCGGCGGAAAAGGCGGCAAAGACTCCAAAGAAGCGGCCGCTGCCGCGCACTAACACTTTAAAAACCACTCCCTCGAATTTGTTATGAGCACTCCCCTCTCTCCTCCCGCCGATGCCATCCCGCTGGATGTTCCCCGTCCGAAGAAACGCCGCCTCGTTCTGATGCTCCTCCTTGCGGCAGGCGTCGCCGCCGCCGTCCCCGCGTCGATCCACTACGGCAGGCTGGCCCTCTATACCGAGGAAACCGACAACGCCTACATCGCCGGACACGTGCACATTGTGAGCGCCGGGGTGCCGGGCCCGCTCGTGGAAGTCCTCGTTAAGGAAAACGACACCGTGGAAAAAGGCCAGGTGCTGGCCCGCATCGATTCCCGGGAATTCGACATCATGGAAAAGAAAGCCCTCGCCGCCCTGGAACAGGCAAAGGCGAAGAAGCTCGGCGCGGAGTCCGGCGAAGCCGAAGCCCGTTCGAAGGACCTGCAATCTCAAGCCATGATCACCAGCGCAGAGGCCGAAGTGGAACGCGCCGAAGCCCGGCTCTCCCTGGCCGGCACCGTCGTGAAACGGAACAATGCCATTCTCGCAGAGGCTCCCCGGGGTATCACGCAGGCCGAGGTCGACAATGGCCGCAGTGCTGTCACCGTGGCCACCGCGGAACTCACCGCCGCAAAAGCAAAACTGGAGGCCGCACGGGCCACAAAGGCCTCGGACGCCTCCGCCATCGAATCCGCGAAAGCCGGCATCGTTTCCGCTGCCGCCGAAATCGACGTGCAACAGGCCGCCATCGACGAAGCCCGCCGCCAGCGGTCCCTCGCGGAAGTGATCGCCCCCGCCAAAGGCCGGATCGGCAACAAAAATGCGGAGACGGGAAACCGCGTGCAGGCAGGCCAGTCCCTCTTCGCACTGGTCGAGGAAAACTACTGGATCGTCGCCAACTTCAAGGAAACCCAGCTCAATAAAATGCGGACGGGTCAGGAGGTGGAAATCTCAGTCGATGCCCTCGGCGGGAGGAGCTTCAAAGGCACTCTCGAAAGTCTGTCCCCCGCCACAGGGGCCCGATTCGCCCTGCTGCCACCGGACAACGCGACCGGCAACTTCACGAAAGTCGTTCAGCGGGTGCCCGTGAAGATTGCCTTCGATCCGGACTCTATCAAAGGACTGGAGGACCGGCTGCGGCCCGGCCTTTCGACGGTCGTGCGGGTGCAGGTCCGCTGAGCCTCAGGATTCAGGATGGCGGGCCTTCGAGGCCGGCGCGCCCGCAGAGGCGGGCCGCAATGCCGGTTTGCTTTCCTGCCGGCCCTTTTGCCGTACTCTGGCCACCGCCCTCCGGTGGGCCTGTTTCAGCACCTTGTGCAAATGATGGACGAACTTCAAAACTCCCGCTCCGAAATCCCCGCGTTCAAACTCCGCCTGGCTTGAAGCGAGAGCCTGCCGCAATTCGTCGTCCGCCACGTAGTGGTCCAGCCCGTAACCCACCGTCGCACTCGCGGCCGACGCCTGGGTGTCGAGCAGAAGCAGCGTGCTCCAGGGCCGGTGTCCGGTTTCCTCTTCGTCGCGCGGCACGCTCGCATTGAGCATCCAGAATCCGCATTCCCTCGCATCCGTGCCAGGCAACAGCTTCACGATGCACACGTATATTCTCACCTGCGGCAGGTCGCTTTCCAGCGCATCGATCGACCGGTCGATGCGGGCGCGATCCTCGTTGGAAAGCCGGTTTTCCACATCGATATAACGGTCGAGCGGCGGAGGGCTGTAAGGAAACCGGTCCACACAGGTCCACGCATTGTATCCGCAGTGGGGACACTGATCCACCGGCGCCCGCAACAGAACATGGCAGCCCGGACACGTAATCGGTGCCGGACCTGGTGCCTGAGAGGAAGCGGTGGAAGATGCCATTACAATATTACATGCAAACTATGCGCCCAAGCTGGCCAGGGGAAAAGCAGTTTCTCGCCCCGCCGCTTCACGGCACACGCCGGCAAATCTCCACGGAACAGGCGGCCCGCTCGGCCAGAGCCGACGAAACGCTCCCCATGATCAACCGTTCCAGCGCTCCTGATCCGCTGGCACCGGCAAAGATGCAATGGACTCCCCATTCCGCCGCCGCCTTCAGCAGTTCCGCTTTGGGGACTCCGCTGACGGTCGAGAACGACGCGGCCAGCCCCGCTTCCTTGAAACGCGCCGTCATCCCGTTGAGCATGCCGTCCTCCGGCTCTCCCGCCACCGGCGACAACATCGTCCCGGCAAAATGAGTGAACCGGGAGTCCAGGACGGAAACGATCACTACCTCCGTCCCAGCCGGCCACCGGCGGGCGAGGATCGTATCCGCCGCTGCCATCGAGTCTGCGGAGCCGTCGCTCGCCAGCATCAGTTTCAAAGGACGTCCGTGTCCCTCCGTCCGTCCGATGCGGACCGAACAGGCCGCATGAGCGACCACCCGCGCACAGACGCTGCCGAAAAAAAGCCGTTCCATCCGGGAGGAATGCGGTGCTCCGATGCAGAGCAAATCCGGCTGCCATTCCGCTGCCCGGCTTAGCAGCCCGCTCGCCGGTGCATCGATGTCCGCCTCGGCCCGGACGGTCCAGCCCGGCAAACTCTCCTTCAGCAGCAGCGCCGCATTTTGCGTCTCTGCGAGGAGGGCGTCGCGCCGCACCTCCGCTTCCCGGCGCGCCGCAACCGCATTGATTTCCATGGAGTTGAACGGTGCATCCGGCGGAACTGGCGGCAAAAACAGATCCGAAAACCCCAGGAGCAGGGCCTCTCCGGACTCCGGCAATCCTGCATTCTGCAAGTCATGGACCGCAGCAACCGCGGCGGGCGAAGCATCGTATCCGGCGAGGAGTTTCATAACAAAACTACGTGCTCCGTGCGCAGACAGTTTCATCAGAGCCTGGTCTTCTTTCGCCGCTCTGTCACAACGGCGCATTTTTCCTTTGCAAGCATGGTCGAACCTGATTCTCTGCCGCAGCGCGCAGCACCCTTGTATGTCAGAATCCACCGGCTCCCTTCCCCCCCGCAGACAGTACAAACGGGTCGTTCTCAAATTAAGCGGCGAAGCCCTGCGGGAGGACGGCAGCATGGAGAACATTTCCCCCCCTATCGTGGAGGACATCGCGCATCAGATCAAAGCGGCTTTTCAGGAAGGGCTGGAGATCGGCATCGTGGTGGGCGGCGGGAATTTCTGGCGCGGACTCACCGCCAGCAACAAAGGCATGGAGCGCACCACTGCGGACTACATGGGCATGCTGGCCACCATTATGAATTCCCTCGCCATCCAGTCCATGCTGGAGGCCATCGACGTGCCCACGCGCGTCATGAGTGCTCTGAAGCTGGAGGCCGTGGCGGAACCCTTCATCCGCCGCGTGGCCATCCGTCACCTGGAACTCGGCCGGGTGGTCATCTTCGCCGCGGGCACCGGCAATCCCTACTTCTCCACCGATACAACTGCGGCTCTCCGTGCCAGTGAGATCAATGCCGATGTCATCCTCAAGGCCACCAAGGTGGACGGCATTTACGATGCCGATCCCCGGAAACATCCCTCCGCACGCCGCTTTGAACAGGTGAGCTTTCGCGAAGCGCTCGCCCGCCAGCTCAAAGTCATGGACTCCACGGCCTTCAGCCTCTGCATGGACAATCACAAGCCGATCATCGTCTTCGACATGCACCAGCCTGACAACATCCGCCGGGCTCTTGCCGGTGAACCGATCGGTACACTCGTCAATGCCGGCCCCACTCTGCCCGCGGAACTGGCCACCGTCGCCTGACGCCCCCGCAACCCTTTCCAACCACGCAACCCGCTTCCCAAATGGACACCGAACTTTTTCTTCTGGAACTGGAAGAGCACATGCAGAAGGCCTGCGAGTACACCCTTCACGAATTCTCCACGGTTCGCACGGGCAAGGCCAGCCCCAGCCTCGTCGAGGGAATCGATATCTACATCCAGGCCTACAGCAGCAACATGAAGCTCAAGCAACTGGCGCTCATCTCCACGCCGGAGCCGCGCCTCATCTATGTGAAACCCTTCGACCCAAGTACCCTTCGGGATATCGAGCGCGGGTTAAAAGAGGCTAACATTGGCATCAATCCCGCCGTGGACGGCAACGCTATCCGCCTCCCCATCCCGGAAATGAACCAGGAGCGCCGCAAGGAAATGGTGAAGCGCGTCAAAGGCATGGGCGAGGAGGGCAAGGTGCGCGTCCGCTCCCAGCGCCGGGACGGCATGGAGGCCGCCAAGAAGGCTCAAAAGGAAGGAGCCATTTCCGAAGACGATCTCGAACGCGTGGAGGAGGAAATCCAAAAACTCACGGACAAATACACCAAGGAAATCGATGTCCACGTGGTGAAGAAAGAGGCGGAGATCATGACCGTCTGATGTCCATGCCGCTGCATCCCGCCTCCGCCTACCTGGACCTGACGAAAACCCAGGCCGCGGAACTCTTTGAAGGCGGTGAAGTATGGGAG
>DATAIE010000220.1:0-2796 GCA_036262875.1 Verrucomicrobiales bacterium | reverse complement strand
GTCCCACCCGCCGACACCATACTTCGCCGCCGAATAAAGCGCGTGATGACGCGTGGAATAACAAAACCGGTCCAGCCAGTCATCCACCTTCGCCTCCAGCCACTCTCTCGCGGGCCGGCCATCGATCTTCGTCACCACAGCCCCTGCGGTGATACCGGCAGCCGCGGCCTCACCGGACATGCCGGAGACTGCCACTCCATCCTTTGTCAAAACGAGTTGCACCGGAGGTGCCACAAACGGGCGCCCGTTGGAATCGTCAGGAAAGCTGACCCGGCATCCCTCCAGCCGCGCATGCCCGTCGCGCAGGCGGGCCAGCAGGCGCTGACACAGCCGCAGATGATCTTCATCGGTCCGGACCTTTTCCGCCTCAGCCCGGCACCAGGCGGTGACTTGATCCCAATCGATCTTTTTCGCGGTGATCAGGGCTCCGGCCTGTTTTTTGAATTCTGTCAGGAGCAAATCGATGTCCGCTTTCCGAACGGCGGCGGGATCTTTTGGTGGCGCAGGTTTTTCGACAGCCCCTCCCGCTGGCGACACCGCGGGCTTATCCTGAGCGCTCACCGGGCCCGGATCGGACAGGGAAACCGTTAGGATTGAACAAAAGAGGGCGGACAACGGGGACACGTTAGCTTTCATTTTTTCTTCAAGGCAGCGGCTTGATCTCCAATGATATTTCCGGAGTGATCCTGCGCGTCGTCGTAGGACTTCTCGATCTCCGCGATGAGTTTCTTCGCCTCCGCGGCCTTGCCGCTTTGCTGATACGATGAGGCCTGGAAGAGCCGGGCCAGTCCGCCTACGGAGCAGCCGTCGAGGTAATAGGCATCGCTGAACTTCTTGATGCAGGTCTCAAGAAGTTTCTCCCTTTCGGCTCCGCCGCTCTTCTGAGCAAGATACATCGTCGCGCAGCCGACACGGTTTCCGTCCTTCCATTTTTTGATGAAGGCTTCCAGCAGATCCTTCACATTGGCGGCTTTGAAGTTCTTGTTGATCTCCTGATACTCGGATTCCATCTGCGCGTAGTCTTTGGCACTGCGCTTCTTCTTATCCTCGGCCCACGCCTCCTCGGCCTTTCGTTTGTTTCGTGTGCGAATGCGCTCAAGATCCTGGGCGGACCGGGCGGATTTTTCTTTCTCTCCGCCGGCCTCCTTGCCTGGAGCCGTTTTGGGTTCCCCCGGTTTGCTCAACTGCGCCGTGACGGCACCGGGACTGAGAACTGCCAGGGTGAGGATCAGTGCGGGAATACGGGATTTCATGGGATGTGTGCGGATTATTGGTTCAGGGATCAGAAATTACCGGGACGGCATCAGGTTCTCCGCCAGGTCGACCAGAGGAGTGCCCTCGAAATCGATACCGTCCGCGTAAGTGGTGCGCACCTCGGCGAGCAACTGCGAGGCTGATTCCGTCTGCCCCGCAGCGAGGCGGTCCGCGGCAAGAAGCACCCGCGCCAGCCCTCCGGCGGAAGTGCCGTCAAGGAACTGACAGTCACTGCCGTGCCGGATAGTATATTGCAGCCAGCTCTCGCGGTCATTTCCCTGACTGTTGCGGGCGATGTAAAGGGCTGCGCAGCCGGCGCGGTTCGTGCCAGGGAACCGGTCAAACAGCGGCTGCATCGCCACCGCCACCTCTGCGAAAGAAGGCTCTTTCCTGGCTGCCTGATAAATCATCTCCATTTCGTGAAGTTGATCCGCCGTAAAATTGACCTCGTCCTGCGCGGCACGGCGCCGGGCCGCGGCACGGGCGTTTTCCCGAAGGGTTTCGGATTTTGATTTGCCCTGCAATTGTTTCTCCAATTCGGCGACGCGCGACTCAAGCTGTTGAATGCGGTCCCGCGCGCCGCCGGGAACGCTCTCAGTAATCGCTTCCGCATGAGCCGGGATGGAAACTGTCACGGGATTTTCAGCCTTCTTTGCGCGCACGGCGCGAAACCCGGGAAGCAGCAGCAAGCCCGCCAGAATAAGGGCCGCCCACGGGGTGAACCGCCGCGCCTCCGTCGTAACACCGGAAAGCAATTGCTGCAGCCGAAGCCGCGCCCGCCGGTGCGCCCCGCTCATGCCCACCGCAGTGAGCGGCGCCGCACGCCGTTTGCCAGCCATTTCCAGCAGAGTGAGAAATCCTTCAGCACATTCCTCCGGAGGAACTTTGGTCAAGGTCCGCGCGCCTGCATCGCACAGTTGCTCGCGGCGCACATCCAGTTCCCGTCCCGCCAGCCAAACCGCAGGATGGAAAAAGAAAAAGACCTTCATCAAGGTCTGATACACCTGCACCCACAGGTCCCCCCGGCGCAAATGCAGCAACTCATGAGCGAGTGTCCACCGCCACTGTCCGGGCGTGAGTTTTCCTGACAATCCCTCCGGCAGAAGCAGGACAGGGGACCACAGTCCTGCTGCCGCCGGAGACGTTACCCCGGATGAAATTCTCACGGTTACCGGACGCCGCCACCCCGCGCCGGCGGCAATGGCATTCACATCCACGGGAACCTCCCCCGGTGACACCGGCCGGGCTCCCAATACAATGCGCCGCGTGCGTCTCACCACGCGGAGCAGCCAGATCATTCCAGCGAACACCCCTCCTCCCCACAAAAGGAAAAGGACACTGCAAAACGAAATCACCGGTGCCGCGGCCACTCCAGCGACCGGCAGCCCTGCAGGCCCCGCGGGATCGTCATACATCGCCACCCGCGGCTCCGGCGGGTGGGAGACCATGGCCGCCGCAGGCTCCGGCAACACAATATTCACCGTGAATGGAACGGCCACCCTCACAAGCACCAGCACCCACAACAAACATACCACCCATGCC
>DATAIE010000219.1:0-4599 GCA_036262875.1 Verrucomicrobiales bacterium | reverse complement strand
CCTGTTTATGATTTTTAATGGCGCGGTGGTGTTCGTGCAAGGGGCGGCACGCTGGTACGGGCTGGCACTGTGTCTCGTTCTCGTAAATTGCTGGTGGCAGTCCGGAACCCGGAGGAGGCGCTCACGCGGGCAATCGTAGCGCGGGGAGAAGGGCAACTCTCTGCGAGCCGGTGTCAGGGCAGCGGCGGTGTCGCGGGAGCGCGAAGGGGGCCGCCGGTTTTTGCACCGGTGAGTTTCCCGTCGCGAAGAACGATGCCGCCATTGACGATCACGTCAGTGAACCCCTCGGCGCAGTGGTGAGGGTCATCGTAGGTGGAGGGATCATTCACTTTGGCAGGGTCGAAGAGAACGATATCCGCACAGGCGCCCGGCTGGAGCGTGCCGCGATCCTTGAGGCGGAAATTCCTGGCGGGCAGAAAGGTCATGCGGCGAACGGCGTCCTCCAGTGTGAGCGTTTTCAACTCCCTGACATAGCGGCCCAGCACGCGGGCATTGTTGCCGTAGCTGCGCGGGTGGGAGGCGTCGTTGCCGCGCTTCGCGGAGCGCGGCCCGCCGTCGCTGGCGATCATGGTGTCGGGATGCTTCAGAAACGTTTGCAGGTCTGTTTCACTCATGCCGTGAAAGACGCCGCTGCCGCCGCCCTGACACTGGATGTCCAGGATCATCTCAATCTGATCCTCGATGGAATCGGACCCGCGCTTGAGCTTTGCGGCCTGGGGAATCGTCTTTCCGTTGAGTGAGGGATCGGGGACGAATCGCGCGATGACGGCATAAGCATAATCCGTGCGCCCCTGACGTTCGCGCATTTCCTTCATTCCGGCGACGATTTCCGCCTTCTTCTTTGGGTCGCCAAGGCGGGCACGGAAATCGTCGAGGGTGCCTTCGCGGGCTTTGTCCGGAATGAGCTGGGAAAGCCCCGTGCTGGAGGCCGTGTAGGCGTAGGCGTCCTGAGAGATGACCAGTCCGTCAGCGCGGGCTTTGTCCAGCACGCCGAGAACTTCGTTGGCGCGTCCCCACGCCGAAGGGCCTGAGAGTTTGAGGTGAGAGACCTCAGCGCGGATTTTTGCTTCGCGGGCGATGCGCAGCAATTCGTTCAGGGCATCGAAAATCTTCAACGTCTCCGCGCGCATGTGACTCGCATAGATGCCGCCGTAGGAGGCGGCCACTTTGGCGAGTTCGATGATCTCCTCCGGTTTGGTGAACGTGCCGGGGAGATAAATGAGACCGGTGCTCATGCCGATGGCGCCATCTTTCATTCCCTGGTCCAGGAGCGTCTTCATTTCATTCATTTCCTCAGGCGAGGGCGGACGGTCGTAGATCCCGTGCATCGCTTTGATCCGGATGGAATTGTGGCCGACCAGAGTGGCCACGTTGACGGTGCAGCCTTTGGCTTCGAGATCATCGAAGAACTTGGCGACGTTCGTGCTCGAACTGCCGCAGTTGCCCGTAACGATGGTCGTGACGCCCATGCGAATGAAGTTTTCGGCTTCCGGTATTTGCGCGATGTTCTCTGAATGGGTATGCACGTCTATGAATCCGGGAGCCGCCACCAGACCTTTGGCATCGATCTCCGTTTCCGCGCTGCCGCTCACCTCGCCGACCGCCACAATATGGCCCTCCCGCACGGCGATACTGCCCCTCACCGCGGGAGTCCCGGTGCCGTCTACGATGCGGGCGTTCCGGATCAATAAATCATACCGCTCAGCCCGGCGGCTGAAGAAGAAAACAAGGCCGCAGACCAGCAGCAAAAGCGGGAAGGGGAGATATCTCATACCGGAGCAGCGTGACCATGGAACGGAGGCGTTGCCAGCGCAGAATGAGGGTGCAATCCAACACAATCCCGGGCCACACCCGTCGCGATCCTAAACAAACAAACTTTCCACCGGCAACACGAGTTCCGGGATTGTTGAACAGCGCACCTCGCCGCCGGGGCTCAGGATCTGATGCTGTCCGTAAGTTTCGCCGGCCGGCTGCGTCAGCACATGCAGTTGCCGCCCGTCCAGATCGACTACCCAGTATTCTTTAAGCCCCGCTTTGGCAAAAACAGCAGCTTTGCGTTTTAGATCGTAGGACAGCGAGGATTTAGAGATTTCGATTACCAGAAGCGCATCATCCGGAGTTGGGTGCGATTTGGTGTATTTGTCCGGACGGTATCTCAGAATCGTAATGTCCGGTTCCAACTCGGTGTTTTCACTCACTCGAAGAGAACCCTGACAACGGATTTGGTAACCCGAGGGCAAACACCGGTAGATCAGACTGGTTGCGGAATCGAGGTTTCCAGAATGTTCGGGTCCCGCGGGAGGCATTTCGATGATTTCTCCTTCGATGAGTTCTGTGTGCGTCGTCCCGCCGAACGCGCCAGCCTGAGCCAGCAGATAATAATCCTCCACGCTAAACCGAAAGGGGCTTGGCTCGGTGAGGGGACTGGCAGCTTTAGACATCAAAGAACCGTAGTTGAATGTGCTCGCGGGAGCAATGGGGTTTTGATTGTTGTGGAAGCGACGGAGAGCGCTCGAGTCCGGCTGGAATCTGGTGGGTTGAGTCTTCCGGTGCCAAGGGTTCCCTTATAATGCCAGGGTTCCATTATAAATATCGCAGTGCTCAAACTGCGAAATCCGCTGCCGTGATGGGCACCTCGCGGCGCTGGTCGATGGATTCCTGGAGTTTGGCCATGCACACGAGCGTCTTCCATGCCTCCTCCGCGGGGCAGGCGAGGCTGGATTGAGGACCGCCGGCACGCAGGACACTGAGAAAGTTCTCGAGGTGATAGGAATGAGGCGGATCGGTATCCCGCACGGTCAGTTGATAATAGCTTAGATTCACATCCGTGGGGCTCGAGTGGGCATCGATCGTCTCCGCAAGCCGGCTGGCCTCTGTGAGCGGGGCGTTGCTCCACAGTTGCTTGATGACACCGTCCCTCATCGCCTGCTCGTATTTTTCCCACGGTTCCTCGCGATTACGGAAGACTTCATTGCCATAGTAGGGCTGTTCCGAAATGATCGCCCAGCCCTGCAGTCCCATCACTTTTTCGTAATAGTTTCCGCTCTCAGTGTCGAGGTTCACCTGACAGTTGTATCGCAGAGTATGATCCCCGGAGGTGAAGCCAAAGACGGCGGTGAAATTGTCAGGGTTTTCGTACAGCGGGCGGCCTTCTTTTCCGTCGTAGTAGTCAGTGCCTCCGGCTGCGAAGACCCGGTCCGGCAGACAGTCGAGCAGCCACGTGACGGCATTCACCGCATAGCCGCCCATGGTGTGCGCCATGCCCGTGCTGAATTTCCGGTAGTTGCGCCAGTTCGCCCAGTCGGTGATACCGGCGTATCCCAGGGCTTTGATCGCGGCCTCATCGGCGGCGGAGATTTTTGGCTTCAGGAGTGGTTTTTGGGCACGGTTCCATTGGGAGTAAGCTCGGGTAAGCCGGCCCATCAGTTGACGTTTGTTGATGACGTCATTCCGCAACTGGCGGTAGCGCGGATTGCTGCGGCGCTGATACCCGGCCTGCAGCAACTTCCCGGTCCTGCGCTGCACGGCGATCATGGCCCGCGCGTCCTGCAGTGTATTGGCCAGCGGCGCTTCGCAATACACAGCCAGTCCCGCCTCCATGGCCATGATGGCCTGCGCCGCATGGCAGTGATCGGGAGAGGCAACGATCACGGCGTCGAGCCGGTTCCTTTCTGCAATCAGGTCGTCAAAGGACGAGACGGCATCGGTGACAGGAGACTGTTTCCCCGCGGTGAGAGCGCGGCTCATGCTCATCCGTCTGAGGGCCACCGGATCATAGACGGCCCCCACCTCCACCCGTCTTCCTTCCGGCAGGCTCTGGAGAGCCCGCGCAAGCATGCTGCCCATCTGTCCACAGCCGGAAATACCGATTCTGATATTCCGCTGGGGCTCCTGAGCCTGGGCGGAGCCCGCGGAAAGCGCGGCAGCGGCAATGGCCGTGGTGTGGATAAAATGACGGCGGTCCATGCCCGGCGAATACGCGACGGGAGGGAGGCTGTATCAACCGCGGAAGCGGGCGGAGCCTATGCCGTCCAGTCCAAAACCACTTTCCCCGCCTGGCCGGATTTCATGGCCTCGAAGCCCTTTTCAAATTCAGTGTAATGCAGGCGGTGGGTGATCACGGGTGAAATATCCAGCCCCGTCTGGATCATCATCGTCATCTTATACCAGGTCTCGTACATCTCCCGGCCGTAGATGCCTTTGATCGTGAGCATATTGAAGATGACCTTATCCCAGTCGATGGCGAACTTTTCAGGGAAAATGCCGAGAATCGCGATCTTGCCGCCGTGACAGGCATTTTCCACGATGGTGTCCATGGCTTTGGGAGAGCCGGACATTTCGAGACTAACGTCGAATCCCTCGTGCATGCCGAGTTCTTTCTGCACTTCCTGGAGGTTCTCTTTGGACACGTCCACCGTGCGGGTGGCACCCATCCGTTTGGCCAGTTCCAGCCGCCATGGATTCACATCTGTCACCACCACGTGCCGCGCGCCGGCATGCCGGACAATGGAGGCGGCCATGCAGCCGATGGGCCCTGCGCCGGTAATGAGCACGTCCTCCCCCAGCACATCAAAACTCAGCGCCGTGTGCGTCGCGTTG
>DATAIE010000218.1:0-6426 GCA_036262875.1 Verrucomicrobiales bacterium | reverse complement strand
CCCAGTTGGGAAGGAGTATTTCATAACAAGATTATTGCCATAACATTAGACCGCGGGCGGGCCCCCGCCCGGTCCTGTTACGGCTGCGGCACCTCCGCCCAGCCGTCGCCGGGGAAGCGCGCTTGAATATCCGACAGGGCGGCGGGATTCCACGAGAGGTTCTGACGAACGGCGGCGTGAATTTTTCCGCGGATGGCGGGGTCCGTGATGCTCCGGGCGGTTTCGATGGCGAGGGCGGGGTCGCTGGCCGCAAGCGAAGCGGCGGCGATTTCGCGGCAGGCATCGCGGAGGAATGCATCCTCGATCTTCCCGGCCCAGTCGAGTGCTGCCCGGGCATCCGTCTCCACCCAGCCGGCCATGAGTCCTTTGACCGCGAACTGCCGCTCGCTGCCGGCCTGATTGACGAGAGCGAGAGCGGCTTTGGCATCCGTGGCCGCAAGGGCGCCGGCGGCGGCTCCGGTGAGAGCCGGCTTGAGGTCGTTTTCCGGCAGGCTGGCCAGCCACTTTCGGGCGGCAGCGGGGTCGGTGAGCATCCAGTCTCTCACTGCGGCAGACGCAGTTTTCAAGGTGCCGGACGACCAGAGCATTTCCGACGAATCGCTGAAACTCCGTTCGATCTGCTTTTTGGTTAGGGGCTGCTCGTTCAGGAACATGGTTAGCGTGGTGGCCTGGTCCTGAGGAGAGGCCCCGTGAATCTCCCACACGGTGGCGACCTGATTCCGGTCTCCTGCGGGAAGCTGACGGATCCAGGCACAGGCGGCAGCCGGGTCGCTTTCCAGCCACTTCACGGCAGCATTTGTTAGGAGGGAGGCGCGATTCTGACTCGCTGGGAGTTGCAGGGCTGCAGCAGCGGCTTCGCCGGGAGCAAGTGGATCCGGCGTTTGAGTATTGGCGAATCGCTCAAAAGCGCAGGATGTAACTGCGAGTTCCTTTGCTTCGGCGCTTTCTCTTGCGGCGAGTTTGGCGGCGAAAGCCTGTGCAGCGGTGGGGTCCACGGTCATCCACGCGGCGACCATTCCCTCTGCAATCTGCAGGCGGGGAGCGAGCGCGTGGCCGGAAAGAGGCATGTTAGCAGGTCTGCCTCCTCCTTCTGACCCGCAGAAAATCAGCGCCTCCTTCGAAATGTCCTGGGTTCGAAAGTAAGTCCAGGCAGCGGAGGGGTCGAGTTTCACCCACCGTGCGTAAAGGCAGCCCAGGGCGTGGAAGTCGGAGTGGGGGTTCAGCCTGGCGATGGCGGCTGGAATGTCAGCGTCCGGGACGGTAAACGCCCACTTGATCCACGCGGTTTTGGAACTGGTCGCGGCGACGGTGCGGACCGTGGAGAGTTCCGTCTGCCAGGAGTCGGCGGAGGTGCCAGCGACGCTATACGCAGCGGGCCGGATGCGGCCACTCTTCATTGGTGAAGGGGATGGCAAGCTTGCCCGCCATCCGATGGCGGCGGTAACGACGGCGATGGCGAGATGCATCCAGGGAATTCTCATGGGTCTCCTCCGAAGATGAGGGTTCTACCGGAAGAGGCAGGGGCGGGAGCCGGGTCGCCGAGCAGATCATGCAACTTCGCCTCCACACTAGATTGCGCACTCGCCTGGATTATCTGTTTAAACGCCGCGGGTTCATCATCCCCCGGGATGCCTGGGAGTTGTGTGAGAATGGCGCGGAGATCGAGTTGGCCGGCGTTCGTTTCCAGGGCTGCGAATGCGGCTTCCGACGAATGCCTGGCCCATCCGGCAAACAGCGCGGCGGCGCACTCGGCCTGGAGGACCGGATCGTCGCGTTGCAGGACCAGTTGCAGCGCCTGTTCCGGTCGCGTGGAGGCCAGTCCGGAGCACAGTCCCTTCAAGGCCTCCATCTGCACTTCGGGTGAACTGGCTGAGTAGGCGGCGAGGGCGATGTCCGCATTCGCTGACGCAGCCTGTCTAAAGAAAGCGGGGCCCGCCTGCTTCTGCTGTTCCGGCGGAAGTCCCGTCCAAAGGTCCGCGCACCACGCCGGTGCGCTTCCGCCGTTTGCGGTAATGACGGCGGCGGTGGTGCGAGCCCGCGTTTCCCCGTCCGGGATGGAAGCCAGCAAACGGCAAATCGTGTCGCGGGAGGCTTCCGGAACAACGGGAGCGGAACTGCGCGGCTGAGCAGCCGTGGTGGCGGCGATGAGGAGATCTCTTTGAAGTTCCGGGTCTGCCGCGCTGGCCAATCCCGATATCGCGAGGGGAGGGGAGGCCGCAGCCAAAGCGAGAAGGGTCCGGCGCTGACCGGCATCCGGATTTGCAGTGAACAGCGCTGCGGCCGCGCCGGGATCGCGATTGATCACCTCGCAGGCGACCGCCCACCGGCCCAGCGCCATCTCCGCCGCAGTGAAGTTGCCCAGCAGTGTCAGAGCTTCAGCAGGGTTCCGGTTGAACGCTCCGTTCAAGAGCGCGGAGAGCATCCAGTGAAACGACTTTTGGTTTTCGGACCACGCATGATCCGCACCGGGTGCCGCCTCCAGGTTCAACCCCGTTTCCGCAGCGAAACTGCGCAATCCGGCAATGGCCGACTGGGGAGCCGCACCGCCCCAGTTCCGCAGGACGTTGAGCATCGCGGCGGGATTCTGCGTGATCCATCCGCGGGATTTCATCAACTCAAACGCCGCGGCGGGATTCGTTTCGGACATCGCCTCGACCACGGCCTCTCTTTGGGAAACGCTGGCGGAGGAAAGGGGCTGGGAATCCAGCCACGAGACCACACTTTCCGGCGAGGCTCGCGTCCAGCCGCGCAGGAAGGCCTGCCGTCCGCTCTCGTTGAGGTCCGGGTGCGCATCGACCCATGTTCTTGCTCCCGCAGGGTCCCGCTGAGCCCAGGCACCCAGAACGGAGCGCATGACCGTATCGTTGAGGCGGTTTGCCTGAAGCAGTCCGGATAACTCTGCGAGCCGGGCGGGCGGGAGGCTTTCCACAAGGCAAATGAGCCGCGTCCCGGAGCACTGGTCCTCCTGATGAGCCATGATTTCCCTCACCGATGCCAGGAGGTCCGGATTAACGAGCGCCTGACGCAAAACGGCATCGTGGTATAAGGAAGCGCGAACGTCCCTGGAGGCAGCAGTTGATGGAATATGCGCACCGGCTGAGCGGGCCGCCGGGTTTCTGTCGGGGCCTTCACGCTTCGATAATTGCGCCAGCAGAAAGGCCGAGGTGAAAGCCGCACCCGCCGTGAGAGTGCCGGTGATCAGGGACGCGGGGATTTTCATGGCTCAAGCGGCCGGAGCATGCGCGAACGGCCGCCTGATAGCAAGGCCCGCAAGCCTGCCGGTGCAGAATCTGCTTCCCCCGCAAAAAAAATCCCGGAGGAAATGCGTCGCTGTCGCGGCGTCTCTTCCCTCCGGGATGGTTTGATGTTTTTGAAGCCTCAGGCCGATTCCGTCGGAGCGGTCGTGGCGGTGGCCGGTTCATCCGGCGGCACGGGCGGAACGACGGGTTCGTCCACACTGAACTTCAGGGAGCTTTCGCCTTCCCGTTTCGTGATGCGGACGACGTCGCCTTCCTTCATATCCCCACGGAGGAGGTGCTCGGCGAAGGGGTCTTCCAGATGCTTCTCCACGGCGCGGCGCATGGGGCGGGCACCATATTGAGGATCGTAACCTTCAGCGATGAGCAATTCCTTGCTGGCATCGTCCATTTGAACAGAGATGTTCTTCTCGCGCACGCGCTTGAGCACCTTGTCGATTTCGAGATCCACGATGCGGATAAGGTCCGGCTTTTCGAGCATGTGGAACACGCTGATGTCATCGAGGCGGTTGAGGAACTCCGGTTTGAAGTGGCGCTTGGCCTGTTCCACGATTTTCTCCTTCATGGAGTTGTAGTCGTGGTTGTCCGCTCCGATGGCGCCGAAGCCCATCACGTTTTGCTTCTTAATAAGTTCCGCACCGACGTTGGACGTCATGATGATGATGGTGTTCCGGAAGTCGATCTTGCGGCCAAAGGAATCGGTCAGCGTGCCTTCCTCCAGAATCTGGAGGAGGAGGTGCATCACGTCCGGGTGGGCCTTTTCGATTTCGTCGAAAAGCACCACGGAATACGGTCTGCGGCGAACGGCTTCGCTGAGCTGGCCGCCCTCTTCATATCCCACATATCCCGGAGGGCTGCCCACGAGACGGCTCGCGGTGAACTTCTCCATGTATTCGGACATGTCGATCTGAATGAGCGCGTCGGCATCCCCGAACATGAATTCGGCGAGGTTCCGGGCAAGGAAGGTCTTTCCGACGCCGGTGGGGCCGAGGAACAGGAACGAACCGATGGGGCGGCGCGGGTCTTTGAGGTCGGCGCGGCTGCGGCGGAGCGCTTTGGAAATGGCGACCACTGCGTGGTCCTGGCCGATGACCTTGCCTTTGAGCTCCTGCTCCATCTTGAGGAGCTTTTGCGTTTCCTTCTCCTCCATGCGCTGGAGGGGAACTCCCGTCCACTTGGAGACGACGGCCATGATCTCATCGAGGGCCACGGTCACGCGCTTTTCCTCGTGACTGGTGCGCCACGTTTCGATGAGCGTTTCCAGCTTCTTGCGCGCGGTGCGCTCGCCGTCGCGGAGGGCGGCGGCTTTCTCGAAGTCCTGATCCTTGATGGCACGCTCCTTGTCGGTTTTGATGACTTCGATTTCGGCTTCGATGGTCTTCAATTCCGGCGGGCGGGTCATGGAGGCGATGCGGGAGCGGGCTCCGGCTTCGTCCATGATGTCGATCGCCTTGTCCGGCAGGAAGCGCCCGGTGAGATAACGGGCGGACAGCTTGACTGCCTGCTCGATCGCCTCATCGGTGTAGATCGCCTTGTGGTGCGTCTCGTACTTGTGCTTGATGCCCATGAGGATCTTGATGGCGTCCTCCTGGCTTGGCTCGTTGATCTTCACGGTTTGGAAGCGGCGTTCGAGTGCGGCGTCCTTCTCGATGTACTTGCGGTACTCGTTGAGCGTGGTGGCGCCCACGCACTGCAACTCACCGCGGCTGAGAGCCGGTTTGATGATGTTGCTCGCGTCCATCGCTCCCTCCGCCGAGCCCGCTCCAACAATCGTGTGGAGCTCGTCGATGAAGAGGATGACGTTTTTGTTGCGGCGGATTTCGTCCATGACCGCTTTGATGCGCTCTTCGAACTGGCCGCGGTATTTGGTGCCGGCCACCATCAATGCGAGGTCCAGGGTGATCACCCGTTTGTCGCGCAGGATTTCCGGGACGTTGCCGGCCACGATCTCCTGGGCGAGGCCTTCCACGATGGCGGTTTTGCCCACGCCGGCTTCGCCGATGAGCACGGGGTTGTTCTTCGTGCGGCGGCAGAGGATTTGGATGACGCGCTCGATTTCATCGGCGCGACCGATGACGGGGTCCATCTCCGCTTTGGCGGCGAGCTCGGTGAGGTCGCGGCCAAAGGCCTTGAGCGCCGGTGTCTTGCCGTCCTTCTTGTTGCTGCTGCCCTGCGGCGGATTGTTGCCGGTGCTTGCTTCCTGGAAGCCCTCTTCGCCCTCCTCCTGCTCCTGAGGAGTGAAGTTGGGGTCGAGCTCTTTGAGGATTTCGTTGCGGGTGCGTTCGATGTCGATTTCCAGACTCTTGAGAACGTGAGCGGCCACACCTTCCCCTTCACGCAGAAGGCCAAGGAGGATGTGCTCGGTACCCACGTAGCTGTGATTGAGGGCGCGGGCCTCCTTGCTCGCGAGGGCGAGCACCTTTTTCACCCGCGGGGTGTAGGGAATGTTGCCCACCATCTTGCTCTCCTGGCCGCTGCCGACCTGCTTCTCCACTTCCATGCGAACCGTTTCGAGATCGAGACCGAGCTTCTGAAGGACGTTGACTGCGACGCCCTGACCAAGCTTGATAAGTCCGAGCAAAAGATGCTCGGTACCCACGTAGTTGTGGTTGAACCGGTCCGCCTCTTTTCTGGCGAGGGCGAGGACCTGTTGGGCTCGAGGGGTAAAGTTATTCATCATCGGAGGCAGGTTAGGGGCACATCGTGTATACGGCAGAAAGTGTGCCGGTGGACGCGATTACCAACAGCTACGCTCACGGCCCCTCCAATGCAACCCGGTGACGTCGAATTTCTGGAACTATTTTACCAGCGGGGATCGCCCAGGAGAGGGTCAGCCGGTCTGATCCTGGACGTGGTGCGGCGCGAAGGACAGGCAAGCAGTTTTAGGGAGGTGAGAGCGGCTGCCGGGGATGGGTCGACAAATCAAATCTTTTCGATGGCGCGAAACGAAGCTGAGTTTATAATATTCATAATTATAAGCATTATTGAAGTTCCGACCCTGATTAATGAACGCATCGTTTGACGCGCCCTCGATTCAATTTGAGTGCCCGCAATGCCAGCAGTTGCTGACAGTGCCGGTGGACGCGTGCGGACAGGAGGGGCCATGTCCCGCATGCCATTCGATCATCTCCGCACCGCCGAAACCGGTGCCTCCTGAACCGGTCGCCGC
>DATAIE010000217.1:0-5399 GCA_036262875.1 Verrucomicrobiales bacterium | reverse complement strand
ACGGCGCAGGAGAAACTCGATTCTCTGCGGGGACCACTGCCGCTTCTCTCCAGCCTTTTGCCGGTTTGGTTTGTGGTGCCGGTGATTCTGATCGTGGCGGCCCTGCTGATTTTCGGGCTGCATCTCGACGCGACCGTGCCGGCGGCTGTTTGCGGTGGCCTGCTGGTGCTCGTGGTAGTCATTCACTTTGCGGCAGTGCCGAAGATGCGCCCGGCGGCGGCGGAGATTGCCGCAGCGCTCACTTCGGCCAGGGCCACCCATCGTGCGCTCGGAATGGATGCGGAGTTTCAGCACGCTGCGGCACGCGAGCAGGCGCAGAACCGCCAGACGAGCGGTGCCGCGGACATCAAAGGCAAATGGGGACAGGTGGGCGATGTGGAATCGGAATTCGTCACTGCTGCGAAAGAAAAGCTAACCGTTAAGGTGACAAGGATCATGGAGCGGAACGCGCGGATGCGGGAGCACCGGATGGGTATTCTCGAAGCGGATTATCGCGCGCAGACCCAGGCGCTGACGGACAAGGTGGAGACCCGCAAGCAGCAATACGCGGCGGTGCTGGCCCATGAGGTTTCCGTGCTGGATGCGGAGGAGGCCTCCCGGTGGGCCTCGCTGGAGGCGGAGTGGCGGCAGGTGAGCACCGGCCTGTGGAGTGAATTATCGGCAGTGAACGCCGCGGCGGTCCGGGACTCTCAACCGTGGGATGCCAACCTTGTGGAAAACTGGAAGCCGGCCGCGGATTTTCATCCGCTGGCGGCCTTTGCACAGTTGGACGTGGATTTGTTGAAACACGCGGGAGCCTTGCCAAAAGATGCGCGGTTGGCATTGCCCTGTGCACCACAGTTTACGGTGCCGCTCGCCCTGACATTTCCGGCGGAGGGGTCGCTGCTCTTTGAAACCCAGGAATCAGCCGCTGCGTCCGCCACCGGCAGCCTCACGCACATCGTTCTCCGCCTGCTCGCCACCACGCCGCCCGGGCGTCTTGCGTTTACGATCTTCGATCCTGTGGGTCTCGGTGCGGGATTCGCGGGCCTCATGCATCTCGCCGATTACGAGGATGCCGTGATCAACCGGCGCATTTGGACGCAGCGGGATCACATGGAGGAGCGTTTGATCGAACTCAGCGCTCACATCGAGAAAGTCATCCAAATGTACCTCCGGAATGACTATGATAACATCACGGAATACAACGCCCAGGCGGGAAGCGTGGCGGAGAAATATCACTTCCTGGTGATTGCGGATTATCCCGCCGGGTTCAGCGAGATCGCGGTGAAACGTCTCCAGAGCATTGCCGCCAGCGGCCCGCGCTGCGGGGTGTTCACGCTCATTCACTGGGATCAGCGCCTGCCTCAGCCCGATGGATTCGTAGCGGATGAACTGCGGCGAAACAGCGTGCGGCTCACAAGGGATAAAGACCGGTTCGTGCTCGCGGACGGTCCACAGGGGGCTGGTGTGTCTTTGAAGCTGGACGAACCGCCGGATCCCGCACTCGCTCTGGAACTCGTGCACCGCATTGGCAAAGCCAGCGTCGACTCCAGCCGCGTGCAGGTGCCCTTCTCGCAAATCGCTCCGGCGAAAGACGAACTGTGGACCAGCGAAACCACAAATGAATTGCGCATCGCCGTCGGTCGTACGGGGGCGACGAAGCATCAGATGCTGGCAATCGGCAAAGGCACCCGCCAGCACGCACTCTTCGCCGGGAAAACCGGTTCCGGTAAGTCCACCCTCTTCCACGTCATCATCACCAACCTCGCGCTGGCGTGCAGTCCGGACCAGGTGGAGTTCTACCTCATCGACTTTAAGAAAGGGGTCGAATTCAAATGTTATGCCACGCAGCGTCTCCCTCACGCGCGGGTGGTGGCGATCGAGAGTGACCGCGAATTTGCCCTCAGTGTTTTGCAGCGGGTGGATGAGGAATTGAAACGGCGGGGGGACACTTTCCGGAAACTTGGGGTGCAGGATGTGGCCGGCTTCAAGCGGGCCGGCGGCGGGGAACTGCCGCGCACGCTGCTGATCATCGACGAATTTCAGGAGTTCTTCGTGGAGGACGATGCGATCGCTCAGTCCGCTTCGCTGCTTTTTGACCGCATCGTGCGTCAGGGCCGTGCCTTCGGCATTCACGTGCTGCTGGGTTCGCAGACCCTGGGCGGCGCCTATTCGCTGGCGCGGGCCACTCTCGGACAGATGGCGATCCGCGTCGCTCTCCAGTGTAATGAGGCGGACGCCTATCTGATCATGGACGACGGGAACTCCGCTCCGCGGCTGCTCTCGCGTCCAGGGGAAGGGATCTACAACGACGCCTCCGGAGCATTGGAAGGAAACAGTCCGTTCCAGGTAGTCTGGCTTCCGGACGACGAGCGGGACGAATGGCTGCATAAAGTGACCGAGCTTTCCCGCGACCGGGGCATCAAGCGCGGCGCTCCCATCGTGTTCGAAGGCAATGCACCGGCGGACGTGACCGAAAACGAACTGTTGGCCGCTGCCCTGCATTCCAAGCCCTCTGCTCCCCCCCCGGCGGGGCGTGCATGGCTGGGCGCGCCAAACTCCATCAAAGGTCCCACAGAAGCCGCCTTCTACCGCCAGAGCGGAAACCATTTGCTGATCGTGGGGCAGCGCGACGAAGCGGCGCTCAACATGCTGGCGCTCTCCGCGAGAGCCCTCGCGGCACAATATCCCGAAGGCGGTGCGAAATTCTATCTGGTCCACAGTGCTCCCCCCGGAACTCAGGATGCGGACTTCATCACCAAGACCGGCGAGTGTATGCCTCATGGATATACCGAGGTGCGCACGCAGGAGCTCCCGGCGCTGATCGACGAACTCGCCACGGAAATGAAAGCGCGGAGCAGCGGCGAAGTGCAGGTGGACAAGGCTCCGGCCATTTATCTGCTCGTTCACGGGCTGCACCGTTTCAAAAAGCTGCGTCAGGAGGATGATTTCCGTTTTGGCTCCAGCGACGGACCGGCGGATACAGGCAGCCAGTTCGCCGATCTCATCACGGAGGGCAGCGCCCTCGGCATCCATCTGATCCTCACGGTGGATACCTTCAACAATGTGAACCGGAGCATGAACCGCAAGGCCCTCAGCGAATTTGAAATGCGCGTCGTCTTCCAGATGAGCGCCAACGATTCGTCCAGCCTTATCGACTCACCCGCCGCCAGCAATCTCGGCCTGCACCGCGCCATATTCTACAACGAGCAGGCAGGCACGCTCGAGACCTTCCGGCCGTACGCGGAGCCTTCGGATGCGTGGTGGAGATCTGCTTAGTTAGAGGCTGAGCCCTCGACTTGGTTACCTCAGGGATTTCCAGGGAGCATCGCTTTCGACCCATGACCGCCGAAGGCTCTGGAGTGCTGCAAGCATTGCAGCTCTGTGGAGGTCGCGTGCGTCCGTCAGTAACGCCCTCCCTTCAAGGAGCCGTACGGTTTGCGCAGGTTGGTCAGCGCTCCACGGCAACCGAAGTTCCCGTGATAAATTGAAAGTCTTCTCTCCAGAGCTGCATTGCTTGCAGCACTCCAGGGCCTTCGGCGATCATGGGATCGAAAGTTTCCGGAAGCGCGCGAGCAAGATTCCTTTGGCAACTGATCCAGCAAAACGGCGAGAGCCGTTCTCCTGAACGGCTCTCGCTTGATTGATTTGAATTCAGCAGCGGCGATCCGCCTTCACTTCACGGCCACGCCGTCCTCCGCCGATCCTTTCGTCGTCACCCGCTGAGAGGGAGAGAGACCGAAGCGCGCCGGATCGTACATCATCTCGATGCGGGCGGGCGGGGCCATGACGTTTCCTGCGGCGATGACGCGGGCAAGGTATTGGAGTTTGAATTTACCGCGGGCGTCGAGGTAATCCCGGAAGAACAGCATACGGTCCCGGCGCATTTCCGCATGATCGTAGGCCCAGGAGGCAACGGCCCCCTGACGGTCTGCGGCGACCATACTGCCGAAGTTCGGGTTCACTCCCTCCATGGTGGCGGGAAGGGGATCGTCGATCACGAGATACTCGCCCGGAGTGGGTGCGTTCACATCGAGCGAAACCAGGACGAGGTCGCCGGTCTTGAGTTCCTTTGCGGGAGACAGGCTGCCGTCCGGCGCGACCCGCTGCCACGAGCGATCGATGGAGAAGCCGGCGTTGCGCGCGGCCTGGGGACCGGACTTCCCGCGTCCGGTGACTTCGACTCGGGCGTAGAACTTGCCGCCCTGCGGCACCTTGGCGGTGAGTTGAGGAACGGCCGTTTCGGCGTCGCGTTTGAACGTGGTGCTTTCCGAGGCCGGCTTGCCGGGCAGGGCAATTTCGTGAGGCTTGCCGTCGAGCGTCAATACACACGGCTGGCCCTCTTTGATTTCCGGGGCGGAGGCCGCCTCGCGGGAGAGTGCGAGGAGCACCCACGCGTTGTTGAAGGTATTGCGCCAGTCGCCGCGCGGACTGCGCGAGGCCATGAGCCGGCCCATCTCTCCATCGGCGGACGGGTCCTTGAGCTTCATCAACGCGATCGCGCGAATCGCCTGGGTGCTTTCACCGCCGAGCCACCAGTCTTTGCCAGGCTCACCTTTCATGGAGAGCAGCGTCTTTGCCATGTCGGCAGGGCCGGCGGCTTCCGCGATCGCCAGGGCGAGCATGGCACGCGCATAGGGCGGGAGTTCCTCACGCTGGCGGAAGAGCGTTTCATGATAGGCAGGTTCCGGCTTGCCGGCGAGGGCCAGAGCCCATGCCGCGTAGGCGCGTTCTCCCATCTGCCACGCCCCTGTCTCCGTGGCGGCTTCGCGGAGGGAACCGGAGAGCCACTTGAGCAGAGAATCGAGACGGGCCTGCGGGACTTCCGCTACCTTGGAGGCGAGGATGAGGCCCACGGCACCGTGAGCGCTGGCCCAGGCATTGGCTTCCTCTCCACCCGGCCAGTAGGCGAGTCCACCCTGGTTCGTCTGCATGGAGAGCAGGCGGTCCACTCCCTTTTGAATGGCCAGGGTGATTTCCTCATCAGGGCGATTGATGGAGGGCAGCGCCTTCTTCAGATCGCTGAGCGTCAGCCACGGCAGCATGGACGACATGGTTTGCTCCGCACAGCCATACGGATAGTGAAGCAACTGCTCCACCGCCTCCGCGCCTTCGAGCGCCCGGCTGTTGGAAAGCGTGATCGTGACCTCACCTTTTCCTTCCAGCACTTCAGGGCGCACGCCCTCCAGCAGGTTTTTGCCATCCGTGGCGGGAGTCAGGGAAAGGAAGTTGACCTCGCGAAGCAGTGGCTCGGCGAGCCCGATGTTCAGTTTGCTCTCTACGGCGTCCGAAAGTTGAGGGCTGCCTCCGTCGGCTTTCCAGTTAAGAACCGCCGGGCCGTCCGCCACGAATTTCACGGTGAACAGCGCGGCCTTTGTGCCCTGAGGCGCCAGCGAGAGGGTCTGTGTCTGCGATTT
>DATAIE010000216.1:0-5730 GCA_036262875.1 Verrucomicrobiales bacterium | reverse complement strand
ACTTTCCTTTTCCACGACTTCAACTTTGGCCTCGGAACGCGGAGCCTCGTAAACACTCTTCCAGAAGGAAAACGGATGAAGCTCCCCGCGCAGCGCTTCCCAGGCACTGTTAGAATAGTCACGGCGCACCAGTTCATCCGTCTGCGGATCTTCGAAGAGAGCGGTGTAAAACGTTTCGCCATCGGCAAAAGCTTCACCGGTCTGGAGACAGGTGTGGGAGCGGCTGCGAATATTCCAGTTTTCGTTGATGGACATGAGTCGGATGAAAGAGGGGACGGGAAATAACTGCCGGTCCGGTAAACTCAACAGGTTTCGTCCTTTGCCGGCTCCGCCGGATTAAGAATGGATGCAGCCCGTGGTGAATTAGGATTTGCCAGCGGTCAAATGCGTGTATGGAAAAAGGTTCACATGCTGACTCTGCCCGCAACGCGATGGATTCTGCGGCCGGTCGCCGATGAGGCGATGCGGCGCGTAGAGGCGTACCGTGGTGCGGCGATGTCACCGCTCGTGATGCGGCTCATCGCGCAGCGCGATCCCGGCAGCGCGGAGGCCGTGGAGCGGTATTTGAATCCGAAGCTCCGCGAACTGAGTGATCCTTTTCTTCTTCCGAACATGGAAGCGGCCGTGGACCGGCTGTTCCAGGCAGTGGATCGCAGGGAGCGGGTCGTTCTTTACGGTGACTATGATGTGGACGGCGTTTCGTCCCTGACCCTTTTGCGCACGATCCTCAATGCCTACGGCCTCCAGGCGCGCTGCTTCCTGCCATTGCGCATGGAGGAGGGCTACGGGGTTTCCCGCGATGGACTGGAGCGGTGCCTTGCCGGCGGGCAGGTGGATCTCCTCGTCGCTGTGGATTGCGGCACCTCCTCGCGCACGGAATCCGAGTGGCTCCTGTCCCAGGGAATCGAGATGGTGGTACTGGATCACCATGAACCGGATCCCGCACGGCTGCCACCGTGCCCGGTGGTGAATCCGAAGCTGGCCGAAACATTCCATTATTTGTGCAGCGCAGGAGTGGTCTTCAAACTCGGTCACGCCATGGGCAAGCGGCGGCGCGTTGAAGGATTCGAACTCCGCGACCACCTCGATGTGGTGGCGCTGGCCACCGTGGCGGACATCGTCCCGCTGGTGGATGAAAACCGCATGTTTGTGCGCAAGGGGCTGCAAATCATGGAGAATTCCTGCCGCGAAGGATTGCGCGCCCTGATTGAAATCGCCGGGGTGAAGTCCCCGCTCGACAGCATGGACCTCGGCTTCCGGCTGGGTCCCAGACTCAATGCGGCAGGCCGGCTCGACACCGCGCAAACCGCCCTGGATTTGCTCCTGGCGGAAACACGGAGTGAAGCCATGGGACTGGCTCTAACGCTCGACGGCCACAACCGGGACCGCCAGAATGTCGAGCATACCATGCAGCAGGAGGCGCAGGATATGGCGCTGCGGCTCACTGCGGACAGTGATCCCAGCGGGCTGGTGCTTGCCTCAAAGGAATGGCATCCAGGGGTGGTGGGCATCGTGGCCGCCCGTCTCATGCGAAAATTCCACCGGCCGGTGTTTGTGATTGCCGTGGATGCCGAGGGCAATGGAAAAGGAAGCGGAAGAAGTGTGGACGGTGTATCGTTGATCGCGGCGATCGACGACTGCCGGGACCTGCTGCTGGCGGGCGGCGGACACGAAGCAGCAGCGGGACTCACGGTTCGCGAGGAGAACATTGCCGCCTTCCGCGAGCGATTCGCGGAAAGCGTGGGGCGGCAACTCACGAACGGTCAACTCGAGCCGAAGCTGTATGTCGATGCTGAGACACGCCTGTCTGAACTGACGCTCGATTTTCTGAGTTCCTACGACCGGCTGCAGCCCTTCGGTCAGGGGAACCCAAGACCCTTGTTCATGGTGCGCGGCGTGCAGCCCGTCAACGAGCCGCGCCTTTTGCGGGAGCGGCACTGGAAGTTTGAGTTTTACCAGGACGGCACGATGAAAAGTGGCGTCTGGTTCAACGGAGCCCACGACCGTCTCCCCCCGCCCCCGTGGGACGTAGCGTTTTACGTCGACCGGAACACCTGGCGGGGAGAGACGACCGTACAGTTGCTGGTGCAGGACATGAGGACGAGCCAGTAAGGCCCGTCTTGAAGATTTTTTTCGCCGGTCTGTCACAACGCAGCATGGTGGATCGTCATCCTTCGCGATGAAAACACATCCCATACCCGGCCAACCCACAGGAGCCCTCAAAATCGTCGTGATCGGTGGCAGCGGCCTTATCGGAGCCAAACTCGTGCGCAACCTCCGCGCCCGGGGTCATGAAGTCATCGCGGCTTCGCCTTCCACTGGAGTCAACACCATCACCGGGGAGGGACTGGCGGAAGCCCTCACCGGTGCACAGGTGGTGGTGGACGTCGCGAATTCGCCTTCGTTTGAGGACAAGGCAGTGCTTGAATTTTTCGAGACGGCCGGGCGCAACATCCTGGCTGCGGAGGCAGCCGCGGGCGTCGGCCATCACATCGCGTTGTCGGTGGTGGGGACAGAACGCATGCTGGCGGCTGGCTATTTCCGCGCGAAGATGGCACAGGAGACTCTGATCAAGGCATCCGCGATTCCCTACACGATCGTGCGGGCGACTCAGTTCTTCGAGTTCGTCGGGGCCATCGCGCAATCGGCGACCGAGGGGAATACGGTGAAGGTGCCGCCGGCGATGATGCAGCCGATCGTATCGGATGATGTGGCGGCGGCGCTGACGGATGTTGCGCTGGCGGCACCGCTCAACGGCACGGTCGAAGTGGCGGGTCCCGAGCCGATTCGCATGGATGAGTTGGTCCGCCAATTCCTAACCGCCCGCGGCAGTTCAAATGAAGTGATCACAGATGCCGGAGCCCTATATTATGGCACCCAGGTGGATGACCAAAGTCTCACGCCCGGCGCGAATCCGATTCTCGGATCGACGCGCTTTGCGGATTGGCTCAAACAACCCGTGCCGGCGAAATAATCAATGGAGGTGACGGGTGCACGGGAGGAACTCCATGGCACCTGTCACGGCACAGGCACGATCACCAGCGTGTGATCCACCGGTTTAATCGTTGCTTTGATGGCCGCCGCGAGGCGTGCGTGCTCCTCTTCGGTTTTTTTCACCGCGGCTTCCATGTCCGCCTTGCCCTGGGGACCGTGGAAAATCTCTTTGATTTGTTTCGTCTCAAACTCCTGCTTCGCTTTCACCGCGTTCCAAAGTTCAGAAAATGGCACTTCGAAGGGACCGGTCTCAAACTCCGCGGCAATATTGATGCCGGCTTCAAGCTGCTCCCTGCTGAATTGTTTCTCGGTGGGCCCCCAACCCATCCAAAACACTTTGGCCCGCGGAGTCGTAATCCCTTTCACTTTCAGAATGATGCGGTTAAAGCGTTCGTTGAAATTGCACAGAGCCATCCCGGCCCGCATTGAGCTGTCTTTATCCACGGGGTCATGCCCAGCAAAAAAAGGCCATCTGGTGCTGGTTAATTCCAGTTTACCCTTGTCGAAAGCCCGCACTTTCTGACCGCCTTCCGCCTGCGCTTTGTTAGCGGCCAGGTCCACAGAAATCGTCCCCAGATTCCCGTCCACACCCAACGCGTGCAGAAACGCACTGGCCATCACGACTTGCCCCGCCCAGCCCGGATGCACGCCGTCTTTGCCGCTCACCGCAAAGTCTTTGCCGTACTTTTGCTGAGCCGTGAATGAGGCGTTCAGCATCGGCCAGAACACGTCGGCAAAATGGACCTTTTCCGCCTCGGCGATTTCGATATCGATGTTGCGCAGCTTGCAAAGGCTGCTGTTCAAATCCTCCCACGTTCCGGTCGCGCTCTTCACCCAGCCGGGAACAGAGGCGATCGTTCCGGAGGAGCCGAGCACGACGGTGGTGCCCGCCTGTTTGAACATCTGCACGATGGCCGTCTGATTTTTCCGGTAGGTGTCCCCGATGTCATCCTTGTAGGGCACATAGCGGTGATCATTCATTCCATAGCAGGTCGTGGCGATCGTCGGTTGAAACCGCAGCACATCATTCTTCATGCGTGCCAGGAAGCCGCCCGCCTGTTCCCCGCTCCAGCCATACTGACGGGCAGTGATCTCCAAATCAGCGAGGCACGCCGTCAAATAGGCCTCCATCAGAAGCGAATACTGCTTTTGCTCCGTGATCGAATCTCCGCAGATGGCTAGCCGATCCCCCTTTTTCAATAACAGGCCGGTGGGAGCCGGAGCCTTGAAACCCTCGTAGCGGGCAAAGTAAGGATCGGATGGCTTTGGCTCCATGTCGCGCGCAAAGGCGAACGAAGGAGCGAGGGCGAGAGCAATAAGAAGGATCGGGCGGTGCATAGGGGGAATACGATTCAGAGGGAAAGTCTTTCGCGTTGAGGAGCGGTAAACTCATCCGCGATTCATGCTGCTCTGCAAGTAGAGGCGTGCGTGACTCCTTCACGATTAACGTGTTCGCGGGCAAAATCCCCGCGATCACGGCATAGGGGAATCTTTAGGCGACACGTAGTATTGCGAGGCGTCCTCCAATTCTCCACCCTTCCCTGCACCCATGAATCGACTTCCTGATTTCCACCGCCGCTGGTTTCTGAAGGCTGGCGCCCTGACCGGCCTCGGCCTCTCCCTGGGCGACTTTTTCCGGCTGAAGGCCAGGGCCGACCAGAAGTTCTACGAAAGCAAAGAGGGCAAAGCGAAAAGCGTCATCCACGTGACTCTCGGAGGAGGCATGGCGGCGCAGGAAAGCTGGGATCCGAAGCCGGAGAGCCCGCTGGAATACCGCGGGGCTCTGGGCGTGGTAAAGACGTCGCTGCCGGGTGTCGTCTTCAGTGAGACTTTCTCGAAAATGGCGCAGGTGGCGAACAAGATCACGGTGATCCGCAGCATGGCGGGAAAAGAAGCCGATCACGGTCGCGCCTCTTATTCGATGTTCACCGGCTACCGTATGAGCCCGGCCTTGAAACACCCGAGTCTCGGAAGTGTCGTTTCGCATGAATTTGGTCCGCGTAAAGGGCTGCCGGCCTACGTGGGCGTGCCGGATGTCAGGGAATACGGCGGCACCGGTTATTTGAGCGCCAAATACGCGGGCTTCGGCCTGGGCAGCGATCCGGCGAACGGGAATTTCCAGGTGCGTGACCTCACTCTCAATAACAACATCGACGATTCCCGCTTTGCCGCCCGGAAGGACATGCGCGGCGCGGTGGAGGATCACTTCCGGTCTTTGGAGACAAAGTCGGATGCTCCAGGCGCGATGGATGAATTTTACAACCAGGCCTATACGCTCATCAGTTCGCCGGAGGCGCGGGCGGCTTTCGAATTGAACAAAGAGCCCGGAAACATGGTGGAGCGCTACGGTAAGACAGAGCCAGGCATGCGCCTGCTGCTGGCAAGGCGACTGGTGGAGGCGGGAGTGCGTTTTGTCAGCGTAGCCTATGACGGATGGGACCATCATTCCGGCATCGCCGAAAACATGAAGCGCCGACTGCCTCCGCTGGATCAGGCTCTGGCCAGTCTCATTGCAGACCTCGATGAGCGCGGATTGCTGGACAGCACCCTCATCATGGTGACGAGTGAATTTGGCCGCACACCGAAGATCAACGCGAGCGCCGGCCGCGACCACTTTGCCCGCGTCTATTCCACCATGGTAGCGGGCGGGGGCATCACCCGAGGGCAAATCTATGGTGCCAGTGACGCCACCTCCAGTGAACCGGAAGAAAATCCGGTGACGATCGAGGACCTCAT
>DATAIE010000215.1:0-4937 GCA_036262875.1 Verrucomicrobiales bacterium | reverse complement strand
CTTCTCCTGTCTCTTTCTGTGATAGCCCCTTCCCCCTCCCGCTTCGAGGTTCGCGGCCGTTTTGCCGGGTTCTTCCGGGATATCTTTGGAAAACGCCGGATGGTGCTGCGTGTCGAAGGCGATGAGCTGTTTCTAAAAGTCCCCAGAGCCCTGCGCCATGAGCTCGAGGGTCGTCTACAGCCGGGGCAGGAGGTGGTGGTCAGTGGATGCACGGAGGAGCACCCGAGGGGCGAACGGCGGGTAGTCACCCTGGTCAGGACGGCGGGCGAGACGGGCTGTGTGACCTGCCCCATCCAAGTGTGCGCCAAAAAGAACTGCTGGCGCAACGGAGGCAAGGAACTTTATCGCGAGTTGGAACGGCAGATTGGAGACGCGGGGCTGGGCGATATGGTCCGGCTCAAGGCGGTCGACTGCTTGGACGACTGCAAGCACGGGCCGAATGCGGAGTTCGCGGGCTCCGAATTCCACCGCTGCACCCTGCACGATGCAGAGAGGATTCTCCGGCAAATCACAGGTGCCAGCGACCCGCGGGAACACAAAAATTTCGAGTTTGGTGTCGCCGCCGGGGCGTTTAGCAGTGAGGATACTTTATGAACACCGCGACTAAAACCACCATCCCGGCAAAGAAAGACGCGCGCATCGTCGACGCGCTGAATCTCATGGTAGCCGACACCTACGCGCTGATGGCTCTCACGCATCTCGCGCACTGGAATGTCGAAGGACCGGACTTTTTCCCGCTGCACAAGGCGTTTCAGGAGCAGTACGAGGACCTCTTTGAAGCCGTGGACGAAATCGCCGAGCGCATTCGCGCCCTCGATGCCTACGCCATCGGTGGCTTGAGCGTCCTGGCAAAGACAGCCGGCATGGAGGAGTTCAAATCCCCGCTCCCGCAAAAGGACTACGTTGCCGCGCTGATCGTTGCGCACGAGAAACTGGTCGATGACGCCGTCCGCTGCCGCGACCTCGCCGGCGAGACAAGCGATCTGCAAACCCAGGACTTGATGATCAAGCGCCTCCAGTCGCATGAGAAGACCCTCTGGATGCTGAAGAGCTACCTCAAAGGCTGAGCCCCGTTTTTTATGTCCTCCCCCTCCTGCACCACACCGCTCCCTGCTGACTGCGCTCCGGCGCACTGCCAGCGGCGCTGTGCGCTGGAGGTGATCGATGAGTTACTGTGCCAGCCCGGCGCGGCTTCCGGTGTGGAGTGCGACCTCCTGCTCGATTTGCGCTGGAAATTGGGCCGCCGTGAGGACGCGGAGGGCACACTGCGGCTTTTCTGCGACCTCAGGCGGCAGATGGAGCAGCGGCACTATCTTGCCTTTTTCCGCATGCGCCGCTGGCTGGAAAATCATTTGCTGGCGGGAGTGCGCATTTGTCCCGCTGCGGACGAGCGTTTCATCCCCGTGAGGCTGACACACTATTGCGTGGAGGCCATTCGGCGCTTTTGCCTGTGCGCCGCACTGGGGAACGGGTCGGTGCTTCTCGCGCCGCGGCTGCGATTCACATTCCGTCCGGAGCCCGCAGCCGTGTCGTCGAATGCGAAGCGAATCCCGCAAGCCGTGACAGCCTGACGGGAACACAGAATCCCCGGGGCAGCGCAAAGTTTCCCCCTGGCCTCCCGTGTCCCGCTGTCTAATCCTCCGCTGTGCCTGCTACTTTTGCCGGAATCCTCAGCAACCTCTTCTACAAGCCCATCCTGCGCCCCATCGTCAGGCTGGGGTGCGGTCTGGTGGCGATCCCGCTTTTCCGGTTCGTGCTTCGCAAAATCTGCCGGGTGCAGGTCCACGATGGCGAAATGGAGCGCGACCTCGAGCAGTGGTTTCGCGGAGCGCTCCTTCTGCTCGCCGCCACGGCCAATATGGAGGGGCTGCTGTTCGACTGGATCCCGTGGTGGCAGGCCAAGGACGGAGGCTGGCAGACCCTGCTGCTCCGCCTGCTCCTCGCCATCGGGGTCATCGAGTCCATGCCGGACGAGGACGTGTTCGCCGTCATTCACCGTGGGCCGCCAAAGTTGAAACTGACCACTCTGGCGGGCTGGCGCGCAGCATGGCGGCAGCGTGTCGACGTGTTGAAAGGGCTGGGCGTCCTGCATCTGCGGCGGTCCTCGCCGGTCTTTGCCATCATGGCCGTCGTCATTGGCGGAGTGGACCTCAAGCACCCTACGGAATACGCCGTGGGCTGGTGGTGTTACGGGCTGGCGCTCACTCAGTATCTCATTATCGCGCTCATCACTCAGCGGGATAAATTCACCGGCCTGCTCCAGGCCTTTGACCGCGAGGCAGCCGCGCTCCGCGCCACTATCGTCGCCGGAGCCTCCAGCGTGGTTACTGCGGGAGATCCCAATCCTGTGCCGCCCGCCCGGCCCCTTCGCGCCGACTGATTCCATGCCTGAAGACGCCCCCGTCCGCCTTATCGCCGGCCTCGGAAATCCGGGCCGCGAATACGAGAATACCCGCCACAACGCCGGGTTCATGATCCTCGACCGCCTCGCCGCCCGGTGGAAGGTGGAATTCGGAAACGAGCGGAAGTTCGAGGCCCGCTTCGCCCGCAGCGGCTCTCTGTTTCTTCTAAAACCGCAGACTTTCATGAACCTCAGCGGCCGAAGTGTGGCGGCGGTATGTCAGTTCTACAAAATCCAGCCCGCAGAGGTCCTTGTGGTGTATGA
This sequence comes from Verrucomicrobiales bacterium, assembly GCA_036262875.1. Lineage (GTDB taxonomy): Bacteria > Verrucomicrobiota > Verrucomicrobiia > Verrucomicrobiales > V1-33 > V1-33. Next base: position 2,272 of record DATAIE010000215.1, on the reverse strand, counting down.
CGATGTCGCCCTCCCCGAGGGAAAACTGCGGCTGCGCAGGGGCGGCTCCGCCGGCGGCCACAACGGAATGAAGTCTCTCATCTCCTGCCTCGGCACGGATCAATTCCCCCGGGTCCGGTTCGGCGTGGGGGCCGCGGACGGCAAAAACATGGTCGGACACGTGCTGGGAGCCTTCGATTCCGCCTCCCGGGACGCCCTCGACAAATCGCTTGAGAATGCCGTGGAGGCTGTCAGCATGTGCGCCCTCCGCGGCCTGACCGCCGCGATGAATCATTTCAACAAAGAAGACAAACCAACAGCCAAACCAGGCGCGCCCCGGCCTCCCGCCCCCGCTCCCGGTGAACCACCACCCCCAGAAAAATGAAGCGCAAATACGAAGGCCTGATCGTTCTCAACACCCGCGGTAAAGAGGACACTGTCGACACCATGGTGAGCAAACTCGGTCGCGAAATCGAACTCGAAGGCGCCACCCTCGAACAAATCGACCACGTCGGTAAGCGCAAGTTCCCCTACGGCAGCAAGAAACTGACGGAAGGTTACTTCGTGAACTACCACATCGAAGCCGCCCCCTCCGTTCTCGATAAAGTGAAGGCCAAGCTCCGCCTCAACGCGGACGTGCACCAGCAGAACTTCCTGCGCCGCAACGCTTAATTGCGGAGCGGTTTTACGTCAGCGCACGGCGCGGCGTTCCTCGATCCACTGCATCTGGGTTGCATCCCAGCCGCTGTTCTGCGCAAAGGCCCCGGCCTGCACAGGATCAGTGCGTTCCCATTGATCGAAGATGCGGGCCGTGCGGCGGTACCGCTCGGTGGCGTTCTCGATCGTGCCCAGCCAGGCAAAGGCGGAGACTGGATCGACGGAGACGGCCCGGTTGGAGAATTTCTCCACGGCATCCCACCGCTCCGGAGTGCGGGGCCGGTGATTCAGCCACTCCCCGGCGGCATTGAGTTCCTTGAGACTCCAGGTCTCTACAATGAGTTCCTGAATACGCCGTTCTGAGAGCCCGCCCGGATTCGCCAGCCAGGCATCCGCGGCGGCAGCGGGATCCGCGGTGGTTTCCATGCGATGGAGCCCCAGCAGTTCACTACCCTGCTTCCGCAGAACTTCGTCTGGCAATTGCGGCAGGCGTTTTTCAAATCCGGCTGCATCCGTGTGAATCCATGCGGAGATGACTTCCAGGGCGGGTTCCCGCCAGCCTTCGTGTGTGGACTTTGAGGCGATCAAAAGATCAAGGGCGGCACCGGCTTCCTCTGTCGTGCGCAGATGACCTCCGATATGGGCATGGCCAAAGTTCATGATCCGGCCGCTTTGATCGTCATGATGAATGTCAGGGGTCGCGACGAAATACCGGACTGCTTCCATCTCATCCGCGCCGGCGAGCCATTCGGCGATGCTTACGGAGATGTTTTGACCCAGCGTATCACGCTGGCCTGCCATCACGGTCGCTGCCGTCAGCCGGCTTCCGGTGTGCTGCCACCAGGCAGCCAGTTCCTTTGGATTTTTCGCGGCCCAGGTCGTTCCACAATCCTTGAGCATGGGCTCCCAGAGACTCCAGTTGTCGTCGGGCGGCTGATGAGCGGCGGCGGCTTCCAGCGTCCAGGAAAACGCCTCAGCGGGCGAAAGCGAAGCCCAGCGTACGAGCAGCGCGCGCAGGCGGGCAGTGGCCGCAGACTCTTCCGCAGCCACCGCAGACCGGCACCGGTCACAGCCGGCGCGAAGTTCCTCCGGTGCCAGCCCGTTCAGAATAGAAACCGCAGCGCGTTCGCTGCCGTCACCGGAATACCACGCGAAATGGTTGGCGGGCTTCGCGGTTTCCAGCAGAGCGGCCCCCGCAGCGGAGAGCGCCGGTCTTTGGATCAGGGGTGCCGGGATGAACACGGGAGCCGGTGCAGGACCGGTAGACACCACTGCGGGCCGCTCCTTCTGCCAAAAGAGGAGGGCCGTCACCAGCAGCGGCAGCGCCGAGCCTGTCAGAATCGCTTTACTGCGGTTGGAGAGTTTCATTCGCCGGCGACCGGTTTGAGGGAAAGGATCTCTGCGACCCGCGCGCGAAGAGTTGGAGACCAGGATTTTGCGGCCCGGCCCTCTTCTAAAAGGACTTGGAGGATCTCGCCGTTCTCTTTCCCCGCCATGCGCTGCGCCCATCCACAAATGAGCGCGTCATGCATCGCGGCATCCTGGACGGGCAGCTCTTTGTGGAAAACAGTCTGGATAAATCCGCCGCGGGCCTGCAGGGTTTGCTTGAACAACTCTGCGCGGGCAGCGTCGAGAC
>DATAIE010000214.1:0-6041 GCA_036262875.1 Verrucomicrobiales bacterium | reverse complement strand
CAGCATGAACGGGCTGATCTCGCCGGTGTAGGCGCCGCTGGCCTCGAAGTGCATGTTCTGCGCCGCCAGACGGATGCTGTCATGCTGGCCGATCGCTTCTGCGGCCGCGGCCAGACTGATAAAGGGCGGCGCGACGATGATGTCCACGCGTTCCTCAGCTTTGGCGAGCACGACGAAATCACGGAGAAACTCAGCGGTTTCACCCGGAGTTTTGTGCATCTTCCAGTTGGCGGCGATGATGGGTTTGCGCATGGCGGGAGAAGTGAGGAAAGGGTGAGAGAAGAGAGAGGGATTATTTGTCGGCAAGCGCGGCCACACCCGGCAGGACTTTTCCTTCGAGGAGTTCGAGACTGGCCCCGCCGCCGGTGGAAATGAAGGTCACCTTGTCCGCCACGCCTGCTTTCTTGACCGCCTTCACGCTGTCGCCGCCGCCGATGATCGTTTTCGCGCTCTGGTTGGCGGCAATCACTTTGGCGATGTCGAAGGTGCCTTTCGCACAATCCTTGATCTCAAACACCCCCATCGGGCCATTCCAGATGACCGTCTTCGCCTTCGCGATTTCATCGGAGAAGAGCTTTACACTCTCCGGCCCGATATCCACACCCTCCCAGCCGTCCGGGATATTCTCATTCACGCCGGTGTAGCGGGTGGTGCCCACCTTTTTCGCGTCGAAGTCAAAGGAATCGGTAATCATGGCATCCACCGGAATGAGCAGTTTCACCCCCCGCTCCTTCGCTTTGTCCAGCGCCGCCCGGGCGATGGGCTCCCACTCCGGCTTATACAGACTCTTCCCAAGGCTGATCCCCTGCACGAGCTTGCGAAACGTATAGGCCATGCCGCCGCCAATGATAATGGTGTCCGCCTTTTCGAGGAGGCGGTTGATCACGGCGATCTTGTCGGAAACCTTCGCTCCTCCGAGGATGACGACGAAGGGACGCTCCGGGCTCTCCAGTTCATCGTGCAGCCAGGTCAGTTCCTTCTCCATGAGCAGACCCGAGACGGCAGGAAGATAATCCGCGACGCCCGCCGTGGAACTGTGCGCGCGGTGAGCCGATCCAAACGCGTCATTCACAAAGATCTCCGCCAACTCCGCCATCCCTTTTGCCAGGGCCGCATCATTGTTCTCCTCGCCTGCATGGAAGCGGGTATTCTCCAGAAGCAGCACTCCGCCCGGTGCGAGCGCGAGTGCTTTGGCCTTCGCATCGTCTCCCACACAGTCATCTGCAAACTCCACCGGACGGCTCAGCATTTCACTGAGTGCTGCGGCCACAGGCTTGAGGCTCTGCTTTGGATCGCGCTGTCCTTTCGGTCGACCGAGGTGACTGCAAAGAATGACCTTCGCATTCGTATCCAGCAGCGCCTGAATGGTCGGCAGCGTTTCACGAATGCGGGTATCGTCCGTAATGACCATCTGCCCATCCTTTTCATCGAGCGGCACGTTAAAATCCACGCGCACGAGGCAGCGTTTCCCGGCGGTGTCGATGTCACGGATGGTCTTCTTGGGCATGGGAGGAGAGTTGGGAACGAACGGTTCCGCCGCAGGAATTTGCGGCGGGAGGCGGCATTAGAACGGATTGCCGGGAAATGCAAATGACGCTTCCTGGCCGGAACGATGAACCCGTTGCCTCTGGACGGGAAACAGGAGGCGTTCAGGAGGAGGTTCCCGAAGCACCACCGCAGTCCAAAAGCGCGGCTCCGGTGCCCTGGCACCATTCTTACGATTGCTTGCTCTTATCGAACTGCGCGTCGAAGACGATGTTCGAAGGCGGGAAGTCCACGCGCTTTACATACGCGCAGGATTCCGTGGCGCCAAACTCGCGATCCATGCCGCCGTCTTCCCATTCCACGCTCAGCGGGCCCATGTAAGCGACGTCGTTGAGGGCGCGGATGATCTTCTCGAAGTTGATGTTACCGCGGCCCACGGACTTGAAGTCCCAGTAGCGCTGCGGCTTGTGGAAATCCACGTGGCCGCCGAAGACGCCGGCCTCGCTGCCGAGGTTCCACGCTACGTCCTTCATGTGAACGTGGAAAATGCGGTCCGGGAATTTGCGGATGAACGCCACATAGTCCACGCCCTGATAACCGAAGTGTGAAGGATCGTAGTTGAAGCCGAAGGCCGGGTGATAGTCCAGCGCTTGCAGGGCACGCTCCGCGGAAGCGATATCGAATGCGATTTCCGTCGGGTGGACTTCCAGCGCGAAGCGCACGCCGCACTTTTGGAAGACATCTAGGATCGGCAGGAAGCGGGTGGCAAAGTCTTTATAGCCTGCGTCGATTTGCCCGGGCAGCACCGGAGGAAAACTGTAGCAGAGATGCCAGATGCTGCTGCCGGTGAATCCGTTCACCACCTTCACGCCAAAACGCTGGGCGGCCTCCGCCGTCTTCTTCAGTTCATTCGCGGCACGCTGGCGCACGCCTTCGGGATCGCCGTCGCCCCACACGTAGTCCGGCAGGATCGTCTGGTGCCGGGCGTCGATGTTATCGCACACCGCCTGACCCACGAGGTGAGTGGAAATGGCGTGGCACTGGAGACCGTGCTCCTTCAGCAGCGCGCGTTTGGCATCGCAGTAGGCCTGGTCCGCTTTCGCGACTTCGAAATGATCTCCCCAGCAGGCCAGTTCCACGCCGTCATAGCCAAACGATTTGGCCTTCTGCATGACGGTGGCGGAGGACAGATCGGCCCACTGACCAGTGAAAAGAGTAACGGTTCTCGGCATAAACGGGAGTTGTTAAAGGTAGCGCCGGCGATTCAGGTTGCTCCGCCCGGCGGGGTCCCATTTCTGGCATGGAGCCGCCCGGGGAAGCAAGAGTAAAAGCGCGTGCATTTCCGGTTCGGAGGAGCCGGGAACACTTTCTGCATCACATTGGATGATTTCCGCCATTCCATTCGGGCGGAAGCTGCTTATTGAAACCTTCCTGTACGTCAGTCCAGCCAATGACTCCCAAAGATACCTGCACTCTGATACTCGATGACGAGGGAATTTTGTGTGAACGGTCCGCGGGCACCAGTGAACGAATGGAGTGGGATGATTTGCAGGAAGTGCTCATCCGGACGGCGGACGCGGGTCTTTCTTTTATGGATGCGTTCTGGGTGCTTTCGGGCACGCTCACGAAGCTGGTGTTTCCGCGCGGGTCGGACGGCGACGATGCGCTCCTGGAGCGGCTGCGGCAGCTTCCCGGGTTCAACAATGATGTGTTCAATGCCGCCATGAATTCCATCTCCGACGGCGAATTCGTCTGCTGGAAGCGTGCGGCGCAGGAATAGCACTCCCACGGAATTCACTGCATGCACTATCTGAAGTGGGTGGAATGCCTGGATCAAAAACCGTTTACCCGGATCATCGACGTGCGTTCGCCCGCGGAGTATGCGGAGAATCACATTCCCGGCGCGGTGAATCTGCCGGTGCTCAGCAATGAGGAACGTGCTGAGGTGGGCACCCTGTATTGTCAGGTTTCAAGGTTCGATGCCCGGAGGCTGGGGGCGGCGATGGTGGCGCGGAATGTGGCAGGCCACCTGGAGGCATTCTTTGCTCCGCATCCGGAGCATTCGCGTTTTCTGCTCTATTGCTGGCGTGGCGGGCAGCGTTCGCGGGCCATGGCGCTCATCCTTCACGCCGTCGGCTGGGATGTCACGGTGATCGCGGGCGGTTACAAAAGTTATCGCGCGCATGTGCGCGAGAGTTTGATCCGTATCGGTCCGTTGCTGCGCTGTCATATGCTGACCGGCCTCACCGGTTCTGGAAAGACACGCCTTCTTCGCCACATGGCGGGGCAGGGGAGTCAGGTGCTGGATCTCGAAGGGCTCGGCGGCCACCGGGGCAGCCTCCTGGGCGAAGAGCCGGGCACGGTGCAACCCTCGCAAAAGCACTTCGAGTCCCTCCTGCTGCAACGACTGGAGCAGTTTGACCTGACAAAACCCGTGTGGCTGGAAAGCGAAAGCAAACGGCTGGGGCGCTTGTGGATTCCGGAGCCGCTCTGGCAGGCCATGCTGGGGGCCACGGTGCATGAGGTCTCCGCACCGGCGGAGGAGCGGGCCGCGTTTCTGCTGAAGGAGTATCCGCATTTTGTCAGGGAGCCCGAGGCGCTGCTCAAGAAACTGGAGACATTGAAGGAAGCCTGCGGCGGCAAACAACTCGCCGCGTGGGGCGACATGATTCGCACCGGGCAATGGCACGCATTCGTGACGTCTCTCCTGGAGCGCCACTACGATCCTGTCTACCGGCGCTGCCAGGACTTCCCGGAGCCGGTATCGCAGCATGCCCTCGCCTCTCTCGATGAGGAAAGCCTCTGTGCAGTGGCGGATGAGTTCAGCAAATAGGAGCAAAGGCGCATCCGCGTGGTGCTCCGCGACGGGGAGCGCCATGGGCAGGCTCCTTTTCAAATCGCAAAACACTATGGAACGGAGTGCAGGACCCTTTACGCCCCCAGCAGTTCCTTCGCCGCACGCTCGCCGGAATCCACGCCGCCATTCATAAAACCGCCGGACTCCATACTGGTGTGCTCGCCGGCAAACAGCAGCGCGCCGTCCATCGCGGACTCCGCGGCAGCGTCATACATCCAGGTGTATTGTCCCACGCCGGTGGCGCTGTAGCTGCCGAGCGTCCATTTCATTTTAGGCCAGTTCATCACGGCGCGGTTGCCGTCGTGCAGGCCCTTCAGTTGCGGGAAGGTGGTGGTGATTTCCGCAAGGAAGGCCGCGTCATTCGCTTTGGATTGATTGTAGTGGGCGGCGGTGTTGCCCCCCATGAAATTCGTGAGGATGCCCGCGCTGCCTTTTTGCCCGCGACTCGTTTCCCACACCTGCTGGTATCCCTGGCTGCTGACCACCGCGCCGTTGGAAAAGGCGTCGTGGCCTGGGATCAGCGCGTCCCGCCAGGCGCGGCTCTTCCAGCCCCACATGGACTTGGCGTTCATTCCGTAGGTGAGCTCGCGGATCACGCGCTTTTTGCCGTGCGTGAGCGGCAGGTGCTCCCAGCCCTGCACCCGGCGCAGCGTGGTGAAGGGGATGGCGCAGACGACGTGCCCGTAGGATTTGGAAATCACGCCGTTCCCTGTCTGGAAGGTCACCTTCAGCCCGCTCCCGTCCATGCCGATCGCCGTCAGCACGTGCGCCGTATTCACCTGCACCTTGCGCTCGATCGCCGCGCGTACGGCCAGCGGCAGTGATTCATTTCCGTTCGCAATGCGGTGGGCTTCATCGCTGTCGCCGAACATTTCAAATCCCTTCGAAGTGTCAGGATTGATGAAGTCGATGAGATTCAGCGCGCTTTGCCGGTTCGTCTCCAGGCCGTATTCGCAGAGATAGGCGATCTCCAGGGCCTTCACGAGCCAGGGATCGGTTTTTGCGCCCGCCCCGGCCAGCCAGGTATGCAGACTGGTGGCGTCCAGCTTTTTCGCCTTCGCCGTGTAGGCTTCCTTTTCGTCACGCAGCCCGGCGGCATCCGCGGTGATGTGCTGCGCGAGGCTGGAGAAGGCCGGGACGAGGTCTGCGTCAGTGTAGCGGTGATTATTAATATAGTAGAGATCCACGCCCTTGTCGCCTTTGCGCAGCGGCTGGATGCCCACATGCAGTTCCTTCGCGAGTTTGATGAGGGCGGTGTGATTCGAGTCCACCAACTCGCCGCCGAGTTCGCAAAACATCCCGTCGGCGTTGAATCCGCGCTTCGTATACATCCGTCCCCCGGTGCGGTTGGAGCCTTCGTAGAGGTGCACATCCACGCCCGCCTTCATGAGGCGATAGGCAGCTGTGAGTCCGGCGATGCCTCCGCCTATTACCGCGACCGGTCCCGTGAGCGTGGAGTTCTTTTTCCCGCCGCCCGTGGTGGTGCAGGCAGGGAGAAGAGAGCCCGCGCCTGCGGCGGCAGTCACCTTGATAAAATCCCGGCGGGACAGGCCCTGAGCCTTGCGGAGAGCCCTGACGAGAGAACGGAAAAGAGGAACGCGACCCTGATTCATGGGCGCTTCCATATGTCAGGATTCGCATCACGCAAAGAGAGACGTGACCGCATTTCCTTTTCCGTCGCTGGTGGCGTAAAAGGGAC
>DATAIE010000213.1:0-2717 GCA_036262875.1 Verrucomicrobiales bacterium | reverse complement strand
ACTTTCGAAAGTGTTACCGACTGCGCAGGCTGGTTCACCACCGCGGACCGCGCCCGTCTCGACGGCCGTTTCCTCACCATCACCGGACGCAGTGACCGGGTGGTCAAAGTCCTCGGCGAACTCGTTGATCTCGATGCCCTGGAAGCGGCTCTCGCCACCGCCGGGCTCCCCCCTGGCCGGGGCATTGTAGTGGCCCTCCCTGATGCGCGGGCCGGGATGCGCCCGTGGCTCGTCACAGACCTGCCGGAAACCCTGACATCCCCTCTCCTTTCAAAAGCCAACGCTGCCCTGCCTCCCTTCGCCACCGTGGCCGGCTGCCGCCACCTCTCTGCCCTGCCCCGCTCGCCGCTTGGCAAGGTGCTGCGCGCGGAAGTGGAATCCCTCCTGTCCTGATGCCGGTTTCAAAGTTCTGCGATCAACTCCCTCAACCTGGCCGCCGCCCACTGGCCGGGTACGGTGGGCCGGTCGAGGTAGCCATAGTTCAGCACGCTTCCGAGTTTGGCAAAAAGCAGCCGGGACACGCGCCCCAAAGAACCCATTCCCATGATACTCAGGGGCGGATGGCCGGGCTCCTCCAGCAGCGGGGCAAGGGTCGCGATGTCAGCCGTCGAGTGGAGCGTCGCCGCAAACTTCACAATGTCGGCTCCGGCGGCGAGGGCCGCATCGCGCATGCGCAGCAGACCGTCCCGGGACGGAGTGGCCGCGAAGTCGTGAAATGAGCCCACCACCAGAGCGCCGGAGTCGTGCGCCCGGGCGGCAAAATCCGGCATTTCGGCGAAGGACGAAATTTCCACATCCACCAGAGCGGCGGCAGGGAGAAACAGTTCCAGCAGGCGGCGGCGCTCGGCGGAGGGCAGCGCATTTTGCCCGCCCTCATCCGGGCGGCGGACTGTGAGGAGCACCGGCACCGGACAATTCCGGGCCTGCTCCAGCCCCTGTCCGGCAAGATCCGGCCAGGTGTCGACGCGAAATTCCACCACATCGCATATCGAGGCGAGAGCCATCCCCGGCAGGCTGTCAAGTGACGCGCCATCGGCCACGCTGCCCACGGTCAGGACTCGTGAGAGGAGGCTTGATTTATCGTTCGCGGTGTGGTTAACCATAGGCAATTCATCCGTCCCGCAGGAAAAGCGCCCGCAACACCGTGGCGCTTTTCGTTTAAGGCGGAAGAAGCATCCCTATGCTCGGACGCAGGCAGGAATTCAACCTCAAGCTCAATCAGATCATCGACAGCGTCATTCTCGCGCTGGCGTTTTGGGCAGCATATACACTGAGGGCCTATGCATCCGGAGTCTTTGGGTGGATGAAAATCCCCGAAATGGACCGGTTCTACTGGCAAATGCTGTTGATCGTTCCATTCACGCCGCTCGTGCTGGAGAAGTTCGGCTTCTACGCCCACCCCGCACAGAAAACGATGGGGCGGTCACTGACGCAACTGTGCCAGGGAATGCTGCTCATGGTCCTGCTCACTGCCGTGATCGTAACCTTTGGCCAGCAGGCGGTGGACAGCCGCAGTGTGGTTTTGCTTTTCCCCGCCATTGCCATTCCCTGCCTCCTCCTGCGGGAATGGCTCGTCAAACACTGGCTGCGGAAGCAAATCGGAAAAGGCCAGTGGAAGCAGCGCGTGCTCATCGCCGGCCCTCCCGTGGATGTCGAGAAACTCTTTGCCTCGCTCACCCGCGAACAGCTCGCCGAGCTCGACATCGTGGACCGGATCGACATCTCGGTGGAGCCCATCTCCCGGCTTGTCATTGCCCTCCACGAAAAATCCGTGGAGCGCGTCATCTTTTGCGCCGCCCACGTGCATCTTAACCGCATCGAGGAAGCGGTGAACGCCTGCGAAATCGAGGGCGTGGAGGCATGGCTGTGGGCGAACTTTATCCAGACCAGCATCGCACGGCCCACCTTTGATGCCATGGGCGGCAAACCGATGCTGGTTTTCCGCTGCACGCCCGAAATTTCATGGGCGCTTTTCATCAAGTCCGTCATGGATAAAGTGGGGGCCGCCCTCCTCCTCATTCCCGCCTGTCTCTTCATGATTCCGGCATGGATCGGCATCAAGCTGAGTTCCCGCGGGCCCGCCATCTTTACCCAAATGCGCAGCGGTCGGCACGGCCATCCCTTTAAGATGTACAAGTTCCGCACGATGTGCACGGACGCCGAGCAAAAGCAGCATGAACTCGCGGCGATGAATCAGATGTCCGGGCCCGTCTTCAAGGTGGACCGCGATCCCCGCATCTTTCCCTTCGGCCGCCTCCTCCGCCGCTGCTCCATCGACGAGCTCCCCCAGTTGTTCAACGTCCTCAAGGGAGACATGAGCCTCGTGGGCCCGCGCCCGCTGCCCGTCTACGAAGTCGAAAAATTTGCCGACCCGGCCCACCGCCGGCGCCTGAGCGTCAAACCCGGCCTGACATGCCTCTGGCAAATCAGCGGACGGAATGAGATCAGCGACTTCAACCAGTGGGTGCAACTGGACCTCAAATACATCGACACCTGGTCCCTCTGGCTCGATGTGAGCATCCTCCTCCGCACCATCCCCGCCGTTCTTCGCGGCTCCGGTGCCAAGTAAAACCTCTGCCGTGGCGGCGGGAACGGATGACGCGCTTTGGCACGGGATAAGCAGGGAACTTCCTCCCATGAAGATGACTCTTGTTGCGGTGTTCGCCGGCGGGTTCGGGGCTACCCTGCCCTTTCTCCATGAACCGGTCGAAACCGTA
>DATAIE010000212.1:0-1502 GCA_036262875.1 Verrucomicrobiales bacterium | reverse complement strand
AAAGCGTCAGGAATGGGTGCTCCAGCGCATGCGGGACCTGTCGTGGATCACCGCTGACGAATACGGCCGCGCCGTGGCGGAACCGCTGCGCACGGAGCGAAAGTCCAGCGCCTTCCGCGCGCCGCATTTTGTGGATATGCTGCTCGCCGGTCTCCCTGACAAGCCCGCTGCCGGCACGAGTCTCCGCACCACCATCGATATCACCATTCAGGAGCAGTGTGAACGGTGTGTGCGCGACCGCCTTTCGCGGCTGCACGATCATAATGCCCATCACGCCTCCGTGGTGGTCCTGGATAATGCCACCGGCCACCTCCTCGCGCTCGTGGGCAGCCCGGACTACACGAGTGCCGATTCCGGCCAGGTGAATGGGGCCATCGCCCGGCGGTCACCCGGGTCCGCACTCAAGCCGTTCACTTATCTGCTGGCATTCCAGCAGGGACAGAGCCCGGCGGATATCATGGCGGACCTTCCCGTGGAGTTCATGACGCCTACGGGCATCTATCGTCCCGAGAATTACAACCACCGCGCGGCAGGGCCCGTTTCGCTCCGGCAGGCACTCGCCAACAGCCTCAACCTTTCCGCCGTGCGGCTCCTCCAGCAGCATGGCGGAGCGTCCGCACTCATGGAGGCGCTCCAGTCCTGCGGCATCAATACCCTGACAAGAAAACCGGACGACTACGGCCTCGGCCTAACGATCGGCGGAGGAGAGGTCAATCTGCTGGAACTCACCACCGCCTATTCCTGCATCGCCCGCATGGGCCTTCACCGCCCGCCTGTGATGTTGTGCGATGCTCCGCCTTCGCAGGAGATACGCGTCTTCGATCCCGCCGCCTGCTGGCTCGTGGCGGATGTGCTCGCAGACAATGACGCCCGTGTCCGGTCGTTCGGGATCGACTCAGCGCTCCGCCTCCCCTTCCCTGTCGCCGTCAAGACGGGCACCAGCACGGACTATCGGGACAACTGGACCATGGGTTTCAATGCCCGCTTCACCGTTGGCGTATGGGTGGGAAATTTCGACAACTCCCCCATGCGCGGCGTTTCCGGCGTCACGGGGGCCGCCCCCATTTTCCGCGACATCTTTTCATGGCTCGATGCCCACTGGCCCACGCCCTGGTTTCCGCGCCCGGCGGACATCATCGAAATGCCCGTCGATCCGCTCACCGGCCATCCCGTTCCCGCACGCCTCGCCGGCCGTCGTCCGGTGATCACGGAGAAATTCCTGCGCGACCACGTTCCGGAAAAAAATTCAGGGAATAACGACTACGATGCCTCCGGTCGCGTGCTGCTGCCCTCCGCCTACGCCGCCTGGCTCGCCGGCCCTGACAACTGGCTGGGAGCCGCCGCCATCGGCACCGACAAAACAGACACCGGCGCCTTCCGCATTCTCTCCCCCCTTACCGGTGCCTCCATCCTGCTCGATCCCGACCTCCCCGACGGCGGACGCCGCCTCCCCCTTCGCAGCACCGCCGCCCCCGCCGACGTGGAGTGGACCTCCCCCACCC
>DATAIE010000211.1:0-2553 GCA_036262875.1 Verrucomicrobiales bacterium | reverse complement strand
AGGAAGGTTGATTAGCAGAGCCGCCGAGACGGCGGCGCTCCCAGTTGCGCAACGGCCGGCGTGCACAGGATTGCGCAGTGGAAAAATCCGGGAAGCCGGTCATTCTCGGCGCGTTCTTTCCTCTGTCATGACACGCCTCCTGCTCTCCCTCCTCCTTTCAGGAATCACAGCCGCCTCCGCAGCGGATCAGTTTCTCTCGCGCACGCGGCAACTGACCTTTTCCGGCAAACGGGCGGGCGAGGGTTATTTCAGTGCGGACGGCAAACGCATGATCTTCCAGAGCGAGCGTGAGGAGGGGAATCCGTTTTATCAAATCTATCTGCTGGAATTCGAGACGGGCGATGTGCGGCGGCTTTCCGGAGGCACGGGCAAGACCACCTGCTCATGGCTGCACCCTGACAACACTCACTATCTCTACGCCTCCACCCACGCCGACCCGGCGTCCCTTCAAAAACAGAAGGACGAAATCAAGGAGCGCGCCTCCGGAACCCAGCGCCGCTACTCGTGGGACTATGATGAGAACTACGAACTCTATTCCGCCGGCCTCAACGGCGGGGAGCCGGTAAACCTGACAAAAACGAGAGGCTACGATGCCGAGGGCAGCTACAGCCCGAACGGTCGGTGGATCGCTTTCGCGTCCAACCGCCATGCCTATACAGACAAACTGACAGCGGAGGAGCAGGCGCACTTTGACCGGCAGAAGTCGTGGCTCATGGACATCTATCTCATGCGGGCGGACGGCTCGGAGGTGAAGCGCCTCACCACCACGCGCGGTTATGACGGCGGCCCTTTTTTCAGCCCGGACGGCAAGCGCATTTGCTGGCGGCGTTTCAACGAAGACGAAACGCAGGCGGAAATCTGGGTCATGAATGCCGATGGCAGCGACCAGCATGCGATCACCAAACTGGGCGCGATGTCGTGGGCTCCCTATTTCCATCCCTCGGGGAAATATCTCATCTTCACCACGAACAAACACGGGTTCGACAACTTCGAGCTCTACATCGTGGACGATGCCGGCAAACATGAGCCCGTGCGCGTGACGGACACCGAAGGCTTCGATGGCCTGCCGGTGTTCCATCCGGATGGAAAACAACTCGCGTGGACCACCAACCGCACGCCGGACAAGACTTCGCAAATCTTCATGGCGTCCTGGGACGACGACGCGGCGAAGGCCGCCCTGGGACTCGCGGAGTCGGCTCCCGCCCCTGCTGAATTGAAGGCACCGGCTCCCGCAGAATTTGTCAGCGATATCACGCCTGCGGACATGCGGCGGCATGTGGAGTATCTGGCTTCGGATGCGCTGGAGGGTCGCGGCACCGGCACGCGAGGCGAGGCACTGGCCACGGCCTACGCAGCGAAGTTGTTCGAATCCTTCGGCCTCGAGCCCGCCGGAACGAACGGCACATGGCTGCACTCGTTCGACTACACCGCAGGCATGGCGCTGGGCGACAACAACAGTCTGGCCATTAAAGGCGCACCTGCGACGGAACTTCGGGCCACGCGCGATTGGACGCCCATCACCTTCTCCAGCACCGGAGACATCAAAGAGGCGGGCATCGTCTTTGCCGGGTATGGCATCGAAGCCCCCGCGGGCCGCGACGAAAAAGGAAAGGCCTATGACGCCTACTCCTCCTACTTCCATCTCGATGTGAAAGACAAGTGGGTGATGATGTTCCGCTACTCGCCGGAGGGTCAGAGCCAGGAGGAACGGGTGCGCATCGCGAACCAGAGCAGCCTGCGTTTCAAAGCGCTCACCGCCCGCGAAAAGGGTGCCCGCGGTATCATTATTGTGAGCGGTCCCACTTCCAAAGCCAATCAGCAACTCGTGTCCATGGCCTTCGATGCCAGCCAGGCGGGCTCAGGCATCGCCGCGATTTCCATCATCGACGAAGTTGCCGCGGCCCTGTTGAAGACAGCGGGCAAAGATCTCAAAACCCTCCAGGAAAAACTGGACACCGGCGCGCAGGAGCAGGGCTTCGATTTGCCCGGCGTCACCCTCGCTGCGAAAATCGATATCCGTCAGGAAAAGCGCACGGGCCACAACGTGCTCGGGCGGCTGAAAACACCCGGCGGAAGCACCGAGCCGCCACTGGTCATTTGCGCGCATATCGACCACCTCGGCACAAACGGGGGAGCCGACTCCCGCGCCGCAGACGGTGAGCGGCGGGCAATTCATCACGGGGCCGACGACAACGCCTCCGGTTCCGCCGGCGTGCTGGAGATCGCGCAATCCATGGCGGCGCAGGTAAAGGAAGGGAAGCTGACGCTGAAGCGCGATGTAATCTTCGCCTGCTGGAGCGGTGAAGAAGTGGGCCTCCTCGGCTCCAATGCCTGGTGCCGCGACATGGCCGCCGCGGGCGGCGACGTGAACGCGAAGCTGACCACCAAACTCTGCGCGAATCTCAACATGGACATGATCGGCCGCCTGCGGACGAACGTCATCCTGCAGGGCCTCGGCTCCAGTGACTGGTGGGCTCCGGAAATCGAGCGCCGCAATGCCGTCACTGCCCTTCCCCTGCAAACGCAGCAGGACTGTTATCTGCCCACCGACTC
>DATAIE010000210.1:0-1782 GCA_036262875.1 Verrucomicrobiales bacterium | reverse complement strand
GTCCGTGTAGCCGTGTGAGAGGTTGAACTGCACCTGTATCTGTCCGCTGTAGCCGTTATCGGAGCGGTCTTTGTCGGCACCGCTCTGTTTTCCGAAGAAGTAGGACGGGACGTGCTTCACGGCGTCGAGGCGAAAACCGTCGCACTTCGTCTGGTCCACCACGTAACGGGCGGCGCGATTGAGGAAGGCGTTGACGTCTTCCGGCACGGGATTGCCCATGTTATACCGGCCATCGCCGAATCCCCATGCGGCCACGCGGCGGTCGGGATGCGAGGGATCGACTCCGGTATCGGTGAACGGTTCGCTGGCTTCCCCTGCGTCATGCTGGCCGTTGCCGTTGGTATCGTTCCAGTCGAAGCGGCCGTTGCCGGCGCCCGTGTGAGACGGACCCCAGCCGGAGTCTGTGTATGGTTCCTTGTCGGCGAAGGGGTAGACCGGCACACCGTTTCCATCGGTATCGACCTGGAGGCCGGTGTCCGGATAATACCACGTCATACCGGGCTGGCGGATGCCGCTCCATTTCGGATAATCCTGTCCCTCGGTCGTGCCGGTGGGATTGAAACTGGTGTTGGGATTTTCCTGCGCGATGTCCCATGCGAAGGGATTCCGGTTCAGGACCTGCCATTCATCATTGTAGTCGATGCTGTCGGAGGCCTTGGCCCACTGGCCGTTGCGTTTCACGAGATGGAAGTCCTCCGGCACGAATCCCGGCATGTACGGAAACAGGGTGCCGGGCGGCACATTCGAGAGCGGCCCGCCATTGTGAGCCATAATGTTGTCAAAATACACACGGATACCGAAGCGGTGTGCTTTTTCCACGAGGGCGAGGAGTTCGGCCTTCGTGCCGTAGCGCGTGGGGATGCCGCCGCTTTGATCGCGGTCGCCAAGATCGAAGCGGTCAAAGACATCATAACCGACGGAGTAGGTGCCGCTGGCCCCCTTGCTGGGCGAGGGCAGCCACAGCGCGCTGTAGCCCGCTTCGGCCAGTTCCGGAATCCGGGCGTCGATTCCGGTCCAGGACGTGTTGAAGTACTGAAGAATCACCTCCTGCTGCGCCGCCGTCCGGCTGCAGAGGATGGTGAGGGCAGTCAGACTGATGGCGGCACGGAATGTCCTGAAACTCATGGGCAATATTTGAGGCAGCATTCTACCATGTTCCCGTTTCATGGGAAGCCGCCACTCTGTCTCCGGAACAGGTTACTTCTCCGGCAGATAGCAGCCGACGGACTCGGTGAATTTCGGCTCCACCTTTTTCCCGGCCATCACGGACTCCAGGACAAGGCGCAGATCGCGGCGTGAAGGTTCGGGGCGCATGGTTCCCAGTGTGACCGCACGGTCGTCGATCCGGCCAAGGTAGAGGAGCTGTTTATCAGGGGAAAAAACGGCGGCCTGGGGTGCGATGGTGGCACCTGCCAGGCGGGCCAGCTTTTGTGCGGGATCGAGGAGGCCGGGGAAGGGGAGCGAATAGGATTGGTGGTATTCGGTTATTTCCGGCGCGGTCTCTGTGGCGTAGACACCGAAGAAGGCGACGCCTTTGGGAGAGAAGTCCGCAAAAAGCCGGGCCAGTTCCGGAGAGGTTGCCTGGCAGACGGGACAGTCGGCCATCAGAAAAACCAGGACGGTTGCTTTGCGGGCGTCTGCTTTAAACGGCTCGCGTGATTGACCCGCGGCATCGGTGAGGGTCAGCGGGGGCGGTCCCTTCCCGCAGTCACAGGCATTGAGCGCCAGGAGACACAGGAGGACGGCGATTCTCTTCATGGAGGAATCAGTCCAGGCCGATCT
>DATAIE010000209.1:0-4059 GCA_036262875.1 Verrucomicrobiales bacterium | reverse complement strand
GGCTGAGTCGGGCCGCCCGTATACCACCCCAGCCGGTTTGACCGGGAAATGTAGCTGTTCGTACACAGCAGCGGTTTGGTAATCTGCGTATTCCAGGGCAGCGTCTCGGCGGTGGTATCAAAAGCGCCGCTCGCGATGGTGCGGCTGATAATCACCAGGTCTGCCGCATTCATCAGCGCAATGTCCCCCGCCGCGATCGCTCCGGCATCGGGCGGGTTAAAGCGGGTCACCGTATGGCCCGCGCCCGTGAGCAGCGCCACGACGCCGTCATCGGCGTACGGCCCGGCACCCACCGTGGTGGTCTGCGCATTGAGGTTATCACTGACCCAGTAAATGTTGGCGGCGCGGGTGTCTCCGGCTGTCAAAAGGACGGTTAGAGAAAGAAGCGAAGAGAGTTTCATAACGCTTGAGGGGGTTAAGAAATTTCATGGTTAGGATGAAATTTTTAATCCAAATCAGGAAATTATTTAATCAAATACCCATTTTTGGATGCCCGAACAAGCTAAATGTGTCGAAATTGTCACCGAAAAGCAGGAGTTCTGTGACGCGAGGCCCGCCCGGCCCCCGGCGAATCGCCGAACCTCCTGTCGGCATTTCGGGTGCTCAAACGCTCCAAATCGTGGCCGGAAACTCACCGAAGCCCGCGCAGTGTCATCAAAACCAAACTGCCCGCGAAAAGGGTGACGAAGTTGAGAAGACGCGCCAGCCTCCCCATCCAATGAGCCGGAGGTGCCGGACGCGGAAAGGAAGGGGTGACGCCGGCTGCCAGCATGCGCTCGTATAAATCAGGGTGACTTTGGCCGGGGATTCCCATCACCGCGGGGATGAGGTTCAATTCGTAAATCCTCTCCAGTGTGCGGGCGTAGGCACCGGCATCCTCCTCTGAGGCAGCGGCATCGGCCCGATTCTCGAGCCGCTGGGAATGGCTGCCGCCCAAAAGCCTCGATATCACAAGGCATCCCGCGGCGGTGATCAAAAGCCCGCTAATCCCGAATGTATTCATCAGGGGACTGATCAACAACACCGGGGTCAGATTCAGCAGCGCCCGCTGACGCTTCCGCAGATCGGCCGCCGGCTCCGAAAGGTGCGCCAGTTCATGCCGGGCGATTCGGGTCAAATCCTCCGCGGTCAAGCGCTCCACGGCACCCCGGGTAAAGGCAATCCATCCGTGCCGGAGCATCGCCAGTGCGTTTACGCTGTCACTGCGCAGGACCCGCACCGGGGGCATCGTCCCGCCCGGAGGAACAGCCTCATGCACGGCTGCCAGCAGGAAGTCCGGCGGATCATCGGTGAGTCTCCACATGATGGGAGGCAGACAATAGTTAAACCAGACGTACAACAGGAACAGTCCTCCCGTCACCGACGGCACCAACTTCCAGGACCATTCTCTGCCACCAAGGGTGGTCACCACGAGAAGGATCGTCGTCGCGACGCCATACAGCAGGAAAGCGGGAGCCAGAGCGGCAACCGTCTTCCCGGCGTTGAACCGCCGGGCCGTCAGGCGGGCCTCCATCAGGTGGTGGATGAAACCGGCGGTCATCCATCCCAATATCGCCATCGTGATCCCTCCAGCCACGCCAGTGATTGAAGAGCCCCGGCCTTCCACCATGATCACAAAAAAACCTGGCAGCACAGCGACTCCCGGGGCGGAGGCGATCGACACCCTCATCGGATAAATGCCACGCGCCTCTTCCCACCACGGAAGGGAACGCGTCCGCGCCGCGCTCCACCCGGTAATCAACGTGATCCAAACGAATGGAATCAGTCCCGCGACAATCCCCAGGAGCGGTGTCCAGGCGCGCAGAGTCTGCCGGGACTCATCCGTGAGCCGGAAGTGCTCAAACGTCCAGGTGACGGTGTCGCGAATGATGTCCATGGCGCGACGGCAGCAGGGAACGGGAGGTTAGTCAAGCCGGGGCGATCTCTGAAAACTTCAAAGATCAACCTTCAAACATCAAAGAAGCACCAAGAACCAAGCCCCAGGGAAGCTCCAAGCACCAACCAGCAGCACATCGCACCCTCACACCACACCACGCTGGTGCTTGAGGCTTCTTTGACGTTTGAACGTTGATCTTTGAAGTTTCGTCGGTCTGCCCGACGCACAGAACGGCTCTGTCACCCATCTACACCGCCCCTTGCGATGTGGCGGCGGCGGTTCCACGATGGCCGTTCCCGTTTCCCTATGGCCCATCGATTCACTCAGCGCCGCCGGGTCAGTTTCTCGGAGACCGACCTCGCCGGCATCATGCATTTTTCGAACTTCTTCCGGTGGATGGAGGAACTGGAACACGCGTTTTACCGGTCGCTGGGGCTGAGCGTGCATCCGCTGGCGCATGGCATCCCCGATACGACCATCGGGTGGCCGCGGTTGAAGGCCACGGCGGATTACCGCCAGCCGCTCGTGTTCGAGGAGGAGGCGGAGGTGGAACTGCTGGTCGCGGAAATGCGCACCAAAGCCATCCGGTATACCTTCCGGTTTTGGAAAAATCCCGACAGTCCGGAAGGCCGCACTCTCGCCGCGACGGGGGAACTCGTGGTGGTGGCCGTGCAGGCCACTCCGGGTACGCGGGAGATGAAATCTTCGCCGATACCTGAGGCCTTCCGCTCACGTATCGAACCTGCTCCGGCGGAGGCGTTGACCCTCCCCGCCGCTTAACCCCCTACCCTTCGCACTCTCCTTCCAGTGAACAAAAAAATGAACAGCACTGCACTTCTTTACGTCCTCGGCGTCGTCATCTGCTGGGGACTCTACAGCGTCTTCCTGCACATGGGCAGCATCGGAATGAAAGTCACGGACGGGGACGACCTCACCAGCAACCGGATGAAGGCCTTTCTGCTCGTGGGCATCGCCTATACGCTGGTGGCCGTGGTGGGACCGCTGATCGTTCTGAAGATGAGAGACAGCGGCATGGCCAGCCATTGGAAGTTCCCGGCCTTTGGGTGGAAGATGAGTCTCGTCGCGGGTCTGCTCGGTGCGTTTGGCGCGTTCTTCCTGCTCATGGCTCTCAGCTCGGACGGCGGGGATGTCTCCATGCGGAAGGTGCTCATCGCACTGGTGCCCACGCTGGTGTTTGCGGGAGCGCCGCTCGTGAATGCGATCGTCAGTGTGACGAAGGAGGACCTGTGGGGAAAAACGCCGCCGCAGTTCTTCATCGGGCTGCTCCTCGCCGCGGTGGGCGCGGGACTGGTGATGTACTACAAACCCTCCGCCGCTCCCGGAAAAAAACCGGCTTCCATCTCTGCTCCCGCCGTGCCGGGAATGTCAAAGTCCGGCCTGCCGCTTCCGAAGCCCGAGCCGGTCGTCGTTCGCGAAGAGCGCCCCGTGGCAGCCGGATACGCCGATGTCACCAAACGCAGCTATTTTGTAAGTTAAGCCTGTGGCCCGGCCAAGGAGTGAAATACTGGCGCAGCAGCGCGCCGCCATTCGCGAAGCGCAGTGGGAGCGGCTGGCGGCGCTGCTGGATACGATTCTTATCACCAATTCGTTCTATCAGCGCCGGATCAGTCACCTGACGATGCACTCGCTGGACGACTACGTCCGCCTGTGCCCACTGCTCACGAAGCGGATGCTCGTGGCAGACCGGGAGTCGACCCCGCCCTACGGCACGAACCTCACCTATCCGCTGGAAAACTATACGCGCTTTTGTCAGACCAGCGGCACCACCGGCCCGCCCCTGACGTGGCTGGACAGCCGCGATGACTGGGGCAGCATGCTGCAGGCGTGGCAGGAGATTTTCGATACCGCCGCGCTGGAGCCGGGAGAGGACCGGCTCTTCTTCCCCTTCTCGTTTGGCCCGTTCCTGGGATTCTGGACCGCCTTCGAAGCCGCCACCCGGCTAGGCTGCATGGTGATCCCCGGCGGAGGCATGAGCACCAATGCCCGGCTCCAACTCATGCTGGACCATCGCATTTCCGTGGTGGTCACGACTCCCACCTACGCCCTGCACATGGGCGACGTGAAACAGCAGAGCGAACAGTTCCGCGATGCCCCGTTTGCCCTGCGCCTCATCGTTGTGGCCGGGGAAACCGGCGGCAGTCAGCCGGCCATTCGCGAGCGCA
>DATAIE010000208.1:0-2852 GCA_036262875.1 Verrucomicrobiales bacterium | reverse complement strand
AGCCATACCGCGATGGGAAAGTAGTCTGCGCGGGAGACCTGACCTTCCGGAGTGAACAGACGGACCGTCTTTTCAGGGGCAGCGAGCCCGTGCGTGGAAGAGCAAAGCAGGAGCGCTGCGGCGGACAGGAAAAGCGGTTTCATGACCGGACTTTGAAGGGCGCGGCAGAGTCCGGCAATCCTCTTTCCGGCCACACCGGCGTATCGTCATTCCGCCTGCGGCCCGGTCAGGTCCGGAGGGATGAACACATACTGCATTCCGGCGGCTTTGGCCGCTTCGATTCCGAGCAGACCGTCTTCGAATACCAGGCAGTCCCCGGGTTTCACGCCCATGCGTTCCGCCGCAAGAAGAAACATGTCCGGAAAGGGCTTTCCGCGGGGCACGTCGACGGGCGTGATAACGGTATCGAACAACTGGTGAATGCCGATCGCCTTCAATGAATCGTGGACGATATGGGCGTCACTGCCGGAGGCCACGGACATGGGCAGTTTGCCATGCGCCATCCGCGCGATCTCCACCACGGGTTCGATGCCGCGGACGTCCGTGTGGTGATCCAGATACCATTTCACCTTGTCGATCTCCACCTGCTCCGGAGGCAGATCAGTTTTGAATTCCATATTCAGCTTTCTCACGATGGCGGCTCCCGGCATGCCCGCGTAGTCGTGATGCATCTTCAGCGTAAAATACTCCGGTGGAAATCCGTGCATCTTCAGCGCGGCGCGCCAGGCGTGAAGGTGGAGCGGCATGGAGTCGACGAGCGTGCCGTCGCAGTCGAAGATGTAGGCGGCGAAGTTTCCGTCAGGCAATTTGAGCATAAGGAGGGAAAGGGAGGGCTATTTCCAGTACATACTGCGCAGCGGATGCTCATCGATGAGATTGGCCTCCACACCGCCGAGCTTGTCCGCGTGGTAGAACTGCACGCCCAGATAGTAATAAACCGGAGCGATCACGCATTCTTTCTCAATGAGCAGCGTCTCCGCTTCGAGCAGGAGCTGATTCCGTTTCGCCACATCCGGCTCACGGGCGGCACCGGCAATGAGATCATCGTAGGCCTTGATGCCCCATCCGGTGCGGTTGTTTCCGTTCGTGGTGGTGAAGAGATCGAGAAATGTGTTGGGATCATTGTAATCACCCACCCAGGAGGAACGCGAGAGTTCATAGTCCAGTTTCTTCTGGCTTTCGAAATAGACCTTTTGCTCCTGGCGCCGCAGCGAGACGGTGAGGCCGAGGGTGCTTTTCCACATGGACTGCAGTTCGACGGCGATGCCGTTTTCCACGGGGAACTTGGAAGGATAGAGGTAATCGACGACCGGAAAGCCCCTCCCGTCAGGATATCCGGCTTCAGCCAGCAGGCGCCTGGCCTCCGCGATGTTTTGAGTGATGCCTGCGGGCGGTTTATAGCCGTTGCCCACGCCGGGCGGGGAAATGGAAAAGGCGGGCTCTTCGCCGAGGCGGGTGATTACGTCCGTGATGCGGCGGCGGTCGATGACCATCGTGAGCGCTTTGCGGACACGGGCATCGCCATAGGGTTTCTTCAGGGTGTTGAACCGGATGAACCACGTCCCGAGGAAAGGCTTGTGGTGGAAATAGGGCTTTTTGCTAATGATCTCGGCGATGGAAGCGGGAATGAGATCCTTGTCGATCATGAGGTCCGCAGCACCGGTCAAAAACAGGTTGATGGCCGTATTGGGATTCTCGATCGGCAGGACATCGATCGTATTGAGCTTCACGTTTGCCGCGTCCCAATAAGCAGGGTTTTTTTCCAGCCTGATCCGGTCATTCAGCCGCCACTCCTTGAGAAGATAGGGACCGTTGCCGATGAGATTCCCCGGTTTCCAGTAGTTGTCTCTTTCCGCCTGCGGCAGTTTTTCCAGCGTGCGAACATTCACCGGACAGAAGGTCATGAAGGCGAGAAGATCGCGGAAATAGGGCAGGGGATTGGTAAGGGTGATGACCAGTTCCCGCGGCGAGACCGCTTTGACGCCTACTTTACTGAAGTCGGGCTCCGGGTTTCCCGGCTTGTCCTCTTCGTGGTTAAAGGCTTCGGCACCCGCGATGCAAAAAAGGATCGAGGCGTATTCCGAAGCAGTTGAATTCAGAAGCACCCGCCGCCAGGAGCGCACAAAATCCTCCGATGTTACCGGGGTGCCGTCGCTCCAGCGGGCGTTGTCACGAATGGTGAACGTGTAGGTCAGTCCGTCCGGAGAGATGACCGGTTCCAGCGCGCATCCCGGCTCCGCACGACCCGCGGAATTGAAGCGCATGAGGCCTTCAAAAAGAGAGTTGATCACCCGGCTCTCCTTTTGAGTGGTGCTTTGGGAGGGATCGATGCTGCCGATTTCAGCACCGTTGATAAAAACGAGATCCGCCCGCCTGGCCTCCCGCTCACTGCACCCCGCCAGCAGCAGAGCAAGGAAAGTGAGGACCGGGGTGAGTAATTTCATCAACAAACGAAAGAAGGAGGAGATGGCCATGCAACCGCCGCATCGGGCATGCCACAGGCTTTCGCAGAATCCCTCTCTCCGGCCAATGCGCAAGCCGATGCGTGCGCGGGCCGCGGATTTCTTCCCTGGTTAAGGCTTCGTGTGATGGCTCACACCGGATCTACCGGAGCCCTCCAGAAGCTTCCAGCGTTCTTCACTTTCCGCATTGTACCGTTCCAAATAGACCGTGGAGACGCCCTCCGGAACTCCCGGCTCTGTGCTGAGGTGTGCCACCTCAAACTCCCGGGCGAAGGTGTGCTTTGATTCGTTCTTCAACTGAGCGACAAGCCGCACCTTGGACCACCCGTATTTGTCGCTGCCACTTTCGGAAATGAACTGAACACGAAGCACCACCGGAACTTTTGCGGC
>DATAIE010000207.1:0-2027 GCA_036262875.1 Verrucomicrobiales bacterium | reverse complement strand
GAGTGGACGCAAAGTCCCGTCGATTGAAAGGCCAGCGCCCGGAGGACCGGCTCAAACTCCGGCCATGGACGAACGTCTGCGATGTCATCCGGATTCGAAGGACCATCCCAAAGATCGTCGCGGGCCGGGGTGAACAGCACCGTGCGGCCCGCGCCTTCCCGGTGGGCTTCAATGATCAGGGCGGAGTGGGGCTCCCGGCGTCCGGTAAGGTAGTAGAAATCCGGCCAGGGGGCGGCGGAGTCGGGACCACACGGGACCGGATGCCCGGTGGCGATGACCGCGAGCGTTCCCGGTGGCAGACTCATGGCGAGCCGGCGGCGGTTTTCGCGGAAGCTGCCGGGACCGGACCGGGAAGGTTCCATGAGACGGCCTTATTTACCGATACGCCAGAGGGCCGTATCGCTGCGGACGTAGAGGCTGTTTCCCGAAATGGACGGTGTGCAGAGGATGGTGTCCTTCAAGTCCAGCTTGCCGGAAATCGCTCCCTCTGCGGCGGTGGTGTCGAGGGCATAGAGGATGCCCTTTTCGCTGGCGACATAGATGGTGGTGCCCGCCGCGACGGGGCTGCCGCTGAATTTGTTGTCCTTCGAATCCATGCGCAGTTTCCAGGGACGGTCGCCCGTTTTGGCCCCGGCACAGATCAGGACGCCGGCACCGTTGAGCGAGAAGACATAGTCGCCCACAAAGACGGGGCTCGCCGTGTCGCTTCCCACCTGGGGGGAATCCCAGAGTTTTACCGGCGGGGTGGTGCCGCCCTTGAGCTCCCAAACGGCGACTCCTTTTCCCCACAGGGGCTGCACCAAATGCGTCCGGTTGGCCGTGCAGGAGGACATGGAGTTACCGGGACCCGGAAGATCCCAGCGCTGTTTGCCGGTTTGCGGATCGAGGGCGACCGCCCCGGAGGAGGAGGAGATGATCACCGTAGAGGGCAGTCCCTCTTCGCGGATGAGGGCCGGAGAAGTCCAGTTGGCGTCCTTTTTGCCCGGATTCCGCCATTTGTTCGCTCCGGTCGCGGCATCCAGTCCGGCGGTGAAACTCTCCGAATCATTCTCCATCTGCACCACCAGCACCCCGTCCGCCACCACCGGAGAGGAGGCGAGCCCCAGGCTGTTGCTGGCATTGGGATAGTCGACCATCAGGGCGCGGAGCCAGAGGAGATTGCCGTCGAGGTCGAGGCAGAGCAGGTCGTTCGAGGAATAAAGGACGTAGAGGCGCTTCCCGTCGCTGCAAGGGGTGGGTGCCGCGTTGCAGGTCTTCGGATGGCACATAGTCCGGCCCGTGGCCTTGAATTCGCGGTCCCATAGCGGTTTCCCGTCCGCCGCCTGGAAGCAGAGCACATGGAGCGTCTCCTGTTTGGGCCCGCTCGCGGAACTGACAAACACTTTATCCCCGACAATGACCGGAGACGACAGACCGCGCCCGGGAAGGGCCGATTTCCACGCAATGGAATTGGCATCGAAGGTGACCGGCGGCTTCGAATTTGTGGCCACCCCGGAGACATCGGAGCCCCGGAACTGGGTCCAGTCGGAAGCCGCGAGGGCCGCGGGAAAGAGGAACAAAGTCAGGGCGCGAAACATGAGAGGAACGTTCCGAAAGTTGAGCAGATGGTCAAGGTCTGGTTTCCGGTTTCCTCATTCCCACCGCTTCCACCAAAACGTCATCCTCTTCGGTGACTCCACGGTCTCTCCCGTTTCTTTCCACGAGAACTCCGTCGTGAAAGCCGTTTTGGTGAACCCGCGCCGCTGCCAGAATTCGTCGAGCGGGACATATCCGGAAGGCCGCAGAGGATGATTGGGAGGCCGGTCCACGGCGCAAAAGGCGGCGATGCGGATGCCCGGGCTGCGGCGGGCGTGAGCCTCGCGCTCCTCCATAAACCGTACACCGATTCCCCTGCCCCGGTACTCCGGAAGCAGGACGCTTTCGCCGAAATAGAACACCTCCCCGGCGGGAATCCCGGCCTCGCGGAAGGGCCGCTGCACTTCCTCCGTCTCCTGAGCGAGCGGCATGGCGGTGGAGAGCCCGATGAC
>DATAIE010000206.1:0-1827 GCA_036262875.1 Verrucomicrobiales bacterium | reverse complement strand
CTGGAGGTCGTTCTTGCGTCCGCTGGGGAGCGTCACGGTGCCGAGCATGGCACCGGGGAAATGCTTGAGGAGATTGATGGTGAAATCGGTGGCCTCTTTCTCGGCAGCCGTTTCCGTGTCGCCGTCCCAGGAACAGATGAGCGCCAGTCCGCAGAGCTTCATGTTATTGGCGTCCAGTGCGTCCTTGAGCCGGGCGGGATCGGCGAAGTCGCCCAGCCAGTATTTCGAGCAGCCGAGCGCGGACTGTGAAATCTCGAGCACCATCGGCTCGATGCCGGTGAAACCGGACTCCGCGGCCACTTTGATCATGTGGTCCAGTTTGTTATCGTAGCCCTTGCCGGACTTCTGCATGAACCAGGTGTAGACTTCCGAGCCGAATTGAATTTTGCCCATTGGATGTGAGTGTGTGAGGTGTGGAATCGGGGGGAGGTTGCGGTAAAAACCGCTCCACGGCTAGCCGGGTTGGCTCCGCGTGACAAGCATTTTCCCGATCTTGAATCTTGAGCCGTCCACCGCCGGTGCCTACCCTGCTCCCATGAGAATTATCCGCGCCATCCTTGCCGCCTCCATCGCTGTCATCCTGTCGTGCTGCTCTGCCGGAGCGCCCGTGCGAGTCGGCCGGAAAACGATTATGAAAAACGCCGGGCGCGCCCGGAACAAACTGGAAACCTTCCAGTATATCGGTGCCACGGGGCAGGGCGTGTATCTTGAATCCACCCGCTTCCGTCTGTTCGGAACGGGTTCGCGTACAATCGTCTGGACGGCTCCGCGATCCGAGTTCACGGATGCTGATATCCGGAGCCTGGAGAAAGGACGGAAGCGCGGGGCGGCGTCAGGCCGTTAGCCGTGAGGCTTCGGCCAGTGCCTCGGTAAGCTTATTCACGTCCTTTCCGCCGCCGCGGGCGAAGTCCGGTTTTCCACCACCCTTGCCTCCCACGATGGGAGCAATGGCGGAGATGATCTTACCGGCCTGCACCTTCGACTGGAACTCCGGGGATACGGTGGCGATGAGCGCCACGTTTCCTCCGCCGGACGTGCCGAGCACCACCACGCCTTTGAACAGTCCCTTGAGCGCATCGCTCACGGCCATGGCGTAGTCTGCGTCGGCGTCGCCGAGATTGGCCACGATGGTGTTGTTGGCAGCCGTCGCCAGCAACTCTTTCGCACGACCGGATGCCTCGCGCTGCTGCGCCGCTTTCAGTGTTTTCTCCAGCGCCTTCGCGTGCTCGACCAGCAGTTCCAGCTTCTTCTCCAGGTCGGGAAGGGGACTGCCGATTTTCGCCGCCAGGTTCTTCAGTCGCGTGCTGTCCGCCAGCGCCTGATCATACGCTGACAATCCGGCGACGGCTTCGATGCGTCGGATGCCCGCGCCGGTCGCAGCCTCGCCATTGATGCGGAAAAGCCCGATCTCACCCGTGCCATGCACGTGCGTGCCGCCGCACAGTTCCATGCTGTAGCCGTCCAGCGCATGCTCTTTCCCGCCGATCTGCACCACGCGCACGACATTCCCGTATTTCTCGCCGAATGCCTGCATGATATCGGACCGTGTCTTCACGTCACTGTAGGGGACCTCGCCCCAGGAAATGGGTGCGTTTTCGAGGATGCGCTCATTCACGAGGTGCTCCACATCCGCGATCTGCTGAGGTGTTAGGGCCGCGCTATTGAAGTCAAAGGTCAGCTTCTCCGGGCCCACATAGGAACCCTTTTGCGTGGCATCGCTGCTCACCACTTCGTGCAGTGCCCAGTGCAGGAGGTGCGTGACGCTGTGGTGACGGGAAATCGCGGAACGGCGCACCGGGTCCACCTTCAGCGTCACCGCTGTTCCGG
>DATAIE010000205.1:0-3664 GCA_036262875.1 Verrucomicrobiales bacterium | reverse complement strand
GGTGGACAGACTGTAGCAGAGCACCGCCCGCAAACCGCCTTCGGGAAGTTCCGCGGTGAGGAAAATACGGTCGCCCCAAATGACGGGAGAAGACGCCCCGGTGCCGGGCAGGTCCTTCCTCCATGCAAAACTGGCGTCCGTGAACTGGGCGGGTACATCCGGCGCTTTGCCGGTGCCGCTGCCATTGGGACCGAGAAAGCGGGTCCACTCCTGAGCGCGGGAATGGGGAAGAAGACTGAGCGTGGCGGCGGCAATGAGCAAGGTTCTCATGGCCGCACTATGTGGAGACGACCGGTGCGTTGCGCCAGCCTTTTTCCATCCGCAGGGAAGGGGAGGGAAAGCACCAAGCACCATGTCCTGACTGCGCCGGAGTTTCTTTGGCGCTTGGTTCTTGGAGCTTGGTGCTTTCCGAACTTTCCATCTGTACCTTTGATATTCAGGATATGACGGTTAATTTCCCTCATGCCTGACGCCTCCCCATCCCCGGCTGTGCCGGTCAGTCGCCGTAAACGGCGCTGGCTGAGGCGGTTGCTGTGGGGATTTGGGCTGACGCTGGGGCTGCTGTGGCTGGTGAAGGTGCCGTTGCTGAACTGGGGTCTGCGCCGGGTGCCAGGGGATTTCGAGATCAGTATCACCGGGGTGAGCCCCGGATGGAGCAGTGCCGCCCTGACCGGTGTAAAAGTGGTGCACCGGCCCACGGGGCGGCTGCTGGCCTACGCGGTCAGCCTCGAGGTCCGCAACGGATGGATGAGCCTGTTCAAAGGGGATCTCGGCACGCTCAATCTCTCAAAGGCTGACGTAAACTGGCATCCGGAGTTCGCTTCTCAGGTGCCGGAGCCGGTCGTCGCGGGGCCGCCCGCCAGTCCTCTGCTCACATGGGAAACCGGGGAAGTGCGGGACAGTATCTTTTCCTGGTATGAACGCGGTCACGAAGTCCCGCGCCTCTCGCTCAAGATCACCAGCCTCAAAGGCGGGCGGATGACTCTTTACAATGACGGCCGGGTGGAGGCACTGGGACAGATGGCGGTGCTCGATGATCTGGTGAGCCGTGAATACGCCATGGGCGGCTCGCTGGAGATAGAAACGCGCAGTCCGCACGCCGAGGGGATCATCACTGCCCAGCGGAAAGAAAATCAGTTTGCCGTGAAGGCTCTGAAACTGAGCGCTCCGGAACTGAAAATGGTATGGCGTCGCGGAGAATCGCTGCCCGCCGTGCCGCCGGATGTGCCCGGACCGCCCCGTCCCGCATGGGATAAGCCGGCCCTGTTTCTGATCGAAGACGGCCTCGCTGATCCCGGTCGCGTGATGTTCACCATCCACTCGCCCAATGCGGCACCGGTGGAATTTTCCGGTGCGCTCAGCCGTGTCTATACCGCCGGCCTGCGGGCCGGTGGCGGTCTGCCGTGCATCATCCCGCTGGGAGAGGCAACATTTGCCGGGATGAAATCCCCTGGAGCGAAAGTGGAAGCCCAGGAGGTTTCCTTCAGCGCCTCTCTGGACGAGCAGACGCGCATCCATGTGGCCGCTGCGACAGTAAACGGCGCCACCGTTACGGACAGCAATCGCCTGCTCACGTCGCTGGGCTTTACCGTGGATGAGTTGAAAACGGTGCCTGTTTGCAGCGGCGGGCTGGATGCGAAGTGTGCGAATCTGCTCATCGGCAGAGAGGGGCTTCATTCCACGGAACCGCAGCAGATTGTTTTGAAGAACTTCTCCGCCGTGATGCCAGGAAAGAAGGAGCCTGTCGCCAGTGCCCCTCAGATGGAAGTGAGCGCCGTGCCGGACGAAGCCTTCACGCAGCGGCGTGTGCGTTCCGTGGTGGTCGACAGGATGAATCTGACGATCGATAAGTCCGAGTTGCCGCCCGTGGCCTCGCAGCGGCCTCCGGCCTCATCCTCCCCGGGGGCACCGCCTCCTCCTGTCAGTGTCAAACCGGAATGGTTTGGCTGGCATACGGATTCGCTGACAGTAAAAACCGGAAATCTGAAGGCCACCGGCCTCGGGTTTGGCGTGCCAAACGCCATGGGGACTTTCAGCGTCAAAACAGAACCCCGCGAGCCGGCGGGCGAGTCGTTTTATCGTGTGCACGTCAATGACATCGCACTGGAGAATCCCCTTCTTCCGGCCGCCCCGTTTAAGTCGAAGGGGACGATGGACGTGGATATCCATCCGCTGCGCTTTTGGGAAAAAGGAGAGGTGGATCAAATCCTGATCGACCGCGAGAAAGTCGAACTGAATGATGTCTTTCTGAAGCTGTTCAGCACGGGGGACAAAGAACCTCCGAAAAAGGAAACTCCTGGCGCCGCCGAAGTGCCCGCAGGCGCCTCCAGCAGTTCCTTTCTTCCTCCGCTCAATGTGCGGCGTCTCGTCATTACGGATTCGGAGGTGGCCGTCGATAACATCGGTGATGGCCGGAGGCTCGTCATTCCGATTCCCAAACAGACATTCGAAAACGTGCCTCTAACCGGGGAGATCCGCGACAACGATGCCGCCCACGCCATTCAGAAAGTGGAGGTGCCTGCCATCTACCTCTACGCCCCGTTCAACGAAGGCCAAACCGTCGCGGAACTGCCTACCAATTTCATTTATTTCTCCTTTGCCGGGCTGCTCCAGCGCCGGATCGAGCGCGTGGATCTGGTGAGTCCCAAAATCAAAGCGGGACAGCCGCTGTTCGATTTCATCGATGTGATGCGAACCCGCTTTTCGAGTGAGACTGCGGCAGCTCCGAAGTTCATGCCCCTGCTGGCGGCGCGGGATTCCTCCAGCCTTCCGGTGCAACTGGCCCTGCAGGCACTGAAATCGGCCGGCACAAAGGGGCCGGTGTGGGACGTTCCGTTTTTCGCAGAATACGGGTCTGTCATTACCGCTCCCAAAGGGCTGGAATGGACCCAGATTCCGCCGCTTCCGTTTCGCAACGCCCGTGTGAGGGAAGGCCCTGACAAGGGGAAGGTTATTCCCTTCCGGCTGCGGGGCGACGAGGTCCACGGCGAACTCGCCATCGTGCCTGGCTGGTATGATTTTCCGGATTACAAACTCCGCATCTACATGAGCGATGAAGGCCGCATCGTCTTCAACTTTCCGCTCAAGGACAAGGATAACAATCTCGTGGAGGTCTTCCGGAATAACAAAGTCCTCTACCGGCAACTCATGATCGAAAAGGTGTGGCTCAGCGTCACCTACGACAAGGCAGGCATCTACGTCGGATTCGGAGGCGAGAGTTGCGGAGGGTATATCACGGGCAAGGTGAACCTCTATCTCGATGAAGTGTATTCCTGGGATTCCACGGCCTCTTTCACCGGCGTCCGTATGAAAGATCTGACAAAAAAGCTGACCCACGAGTATGTGCTCATCGACGGCACGGTGGATTCACTCAACGTCACCGCCTACGGCGATATGAACGGCCTGTATCAATCGACGGCTGCTCTCAAAATGAGCCGGCCTGGAAGGATGCAGTGGAAATGTCTCGATGAATGGCGGGACAAATACGTGAAGGGACGCAAGGACTGGACCGATGACGCCGCCCGCATCAGTCTGGATCTCCTGCGCGATTTTTCCTTCACATCGTGTGAAGGCAGCGCCCGGCTCTTCGGTCAGGAGGGGAAAGTTCAGCTCAAACTCAAGGGGAGGGACGGTTCCCAGGAATATAACGTGAAGCTTCATGACT
>DATAIE010000204.1:0-3753 GCA_036262875.1 Verrucomicrobiales bacterium | reverse complement strand
GCGCCGCCGACATGATTTCCCGGTAAATGGCCCGGATGCTTTTCTCCGGCAGCCGTCCGCTGGCTTCGGCGTTTTTTCGCACCAGTCCCTGAAAAACCGCCTCCTCCCGCTCCGGGGCGTAGATTTGCAGTCCCTGTGCCTTTTTCACCACCCCCACCTCATGTACAAGGTCTGCGCGTTCGTTCAGCAGTCGCAGCAGTTCCCCGTCGAGGGCGTCGATTTGTTTGCGCAGGTCTTCCAGAGGCATGGGTAATGGGCCGCACAGTAGCAATCCCGCGCCGCGTGCAAAGCAGGATTCCGGAAGGCGTTTGGATGGTTTTTGGCGGTGGCGGAGGATTTTTAGACACCGCCGCCGGAGGTTTCCGTAGGGGATATACGCCTAAAGGCAAATGTCCCGCGGGAAGATCATCCTCGCGGAAAACTCAAACCGAACGATTGTAACTCGATGAAAATGACCAGATTTTCAGCGGTGGCCGTCATGCTTGCGGCGGCCGGTCCGGCTGCCGCCGGCTTGCCCTCGAAGCCCATTCTCTACGTCACTCAGGTCCCCGTGCTCAATGAGAACAAGGACGCCGGGCACGTCGTGGCACAGACCCGCATGAACGCAGGGAGCGTTTTCGGAAACCATCTCGGGGACACGGCTTCCGCACCGCGCGGGGGGGCGCTCATGATCCGTTACGCCGACGCCCCGGGCACGGTCCGGAACCTGACTTCCTCCCTCGGATTTCCCGTGGCGGTTCGCACGCCGTGTGTCGATTGGACGGGCACGAAGGCGCTTTTCAGCATGGTTTCCGGTCTCCCGGCGGATGCTGCGGATGCCACGCCGTACTACTGGCAGATCTATGAGATCACCACTTTCGCTCAGGGGCAGACGCCAGTGATTACGAAAGTCCCAGGCCAGCCGGCAGGCGCCAACAACATTCACCCGGTCTACGGCACGGACGGGCGGGTGATCTTCGTCAGCGACCGCCCGCGGGACGGGTCGGCGCACCTTTATCCCCAACTGGATGAATACCTCGATATTCCCACACCCACGGGTCTCTGGAGTATCGATCCCTCGCTGCCGGGCGGGGATTTGAAGCTGCTGAATCATTCGCCGTCCGGGGCTTTTTCGCCTCAAATTGACAGCTTTGGGCGGGTCATTTTCGTCCGCTGGGACCACTTGGCGCGGGATCCCGCCGCGGTCTATGACCGGGGACCCCAGACGGGCGACACGTTTACCGAGCACACCGCCAACGGCACCTTCAATTTCGCCAGCGAACTCCCGGGTTCGTCGCAGTCTCCGGCCACGCAGTTTTTCCCCGAGCCGCGGAACTTTGACCGCAGCGGCATCGCGGCGGAGGGAGGGAACTTCAACGGACAGGCGTTCAATATCTTTTCCCCCTGGATGATGCTGGAGGACGGCACGGGCGAGGAATTCATCAACCATGCGGGACGCCATGAACTGTATGGCGCGATCAAGAAAAGCTTTCTCGACGATCCCAACCTTATCGACCTGAACATCGGGACGCGGAACTACTATAACAATTTCGTCCAGGTGCGGGAATCCGGCGCAGTGCCCGGGCGCTATTTTGGCATCGATTGTCAGGAAGATGCCACGCATGCCGCCGGGCAGATCATCAGCATTGATGCCGGCCCCTCGGTGAATCCCGAAGTGATGACGGTGAATTACGTCACCGCAAAGTTGCCCTTCTTTGCCTCACCGACCGGTGGAAACGCGGTGGTCTATCGCAATCCGCTGCCCCTGAGCGACGGAAACCTGGCCGCGGTCAGCGCCGCCGTTACGGGTACGGATGCCAATACGGGCACTGCCGCGCAGCCGCTCAGCGCCTATGCGTTCCGGCTGAAGTCGCTCAAGCTCCAGGGATCGTTTTGGGTGCCGGATCAGATTTTGACCGGGGGCGGCTCGACGGCCAATGTCACGTATTACGCCGCAGGGCAGCAGATGACTTACAATGGGCCACTGTGGGAACTCGACCCGGTGGAGGTGGTGGCCCGCAACAAGCCGGTGAAGCTTCTTCCGCAGGTCGCGGGGGTGGAGGCTGGTGTCATCAGCAACCGTCAGGTGGACCTGGCGCTGCTGCAAAACTGGCTGCGCCAAAAAGGTCTCGCGCTCATTGTAAGCCGCAACGTCACGACGCGGGACGACATTGACAGGCAGCAGCCCTTCAATCTCCAGATCGCCGGTACGGCCACCAAATCCGTAGGAGCGGCGGGCAAAGTCTATGACATCGCCGATATGCAAATCCTGCAGGCGGATCAGTTGCGCGGCCTTACCACCGTCCCGGGCCGCCGTGTGCTGCCTGTTCCCATGCATGATGACGCCGGTGAAAATCCGCCCAACGCAGCGGGGCCCGCGGGAAGTATCAAGCTCGGCACCGATGGCTCTCTCGCTGCCTTTGTCCCGGCCAATCGCGCCCTGACCTGGCAGCTTACGGCTCCGGATCATGCGTCCGTCGTGAAGGAGCGCTATTGGGTGACCTTTCAGCCGGGCGAAATTCGGACCTGCACCAGTTGCCATGGGTTGAACAACGCAGACCAGGCGGGCCACACCGCTCCCGTCAATCCGCCTCAGGCCCTCGCCGATCTGCTCGACTACTGGAAGCCGCGCCATCCGTGGGAATCGTGGCAAAGCGCCAAATTCGGCGCGGAGGCGACGAGTCCCGCTGCGGCGGAAACAGCGGACCCTGACAATGATGGCGAAAGCAATCTCGCCGAATTCGCCTTCGCCACCGATCCTGCAAAAGCCGATGCCCCCTCCGTGACGGTGAATCAAAATGCGATGACCTACCATCGCCGGAAAGGCACGGATGCCACCTTCCATCACGAACTGTCGACCGATCTCATCAACTGGAACGACGCGTCCCCGAACGTGCAGGCCGATCCGCCGGTGGACGACGGGAACGGCGTGACCGAGTCGGTGACCGTGCATCTCACGACACTCCCTCCCGGTGCCACGCGTGCCTTTCTCCGGGCGGGCGTCACCCGGTCGTGAAGAAAGCCCCCGGTCACTCCGGCAGCGGTTCCTTCTTATCGAGCTTTTCCTTCTCGGTCTGCACATCCGCGAGCAGTTTGGTCATCTCGACCTGGGCGCGGTTCCGGGCCACGGCGTGCTGGGCATCGTTGCGGATATCGAGAAAATTGTTCACCGCGCGCAGATAGGCTTTCATAGCTACGAGATAGCGCGCCACAGACGGGTGGATCTTTGGCTGGAGCCGCAGCAGCACGTTGCCGCCCTCGGTGGCCACTGTTTGGATTTCCTTGGGCGGGCGATTCGTGCTGGTGACGTTGACGAAGGGTTTGATCGCTTTCAGGATCGCCTGGCGTGAGGTGGCGGGGGTAATATTCCCCGGCAGTTTGCCCGTGGCGGCCTGGAGCATCAGCCGGGCGGACAAGTGGTGGGGCATCAATGTCGCGACCTCCTGCAGCCGCTGGAGAAACTTAGGGTTTTTGAGCAGGGAATTGATGGGCGTCGTCGCGGCGGCAGCGGTTACCCCGGCGAAGAGTTTGAAGGCGCTGGCCATCTTTTCCGGCCGGTCCTTTGCCGCCAGGGCGCGGGCGTCGTCCAGGGTGACCATGGACACAATCTGGTATTTTGCGAGGACCTCCAGCTCACTCATGAGAGCCAGGTCGCGCACCTCCACTTCGGATAACATGGGCACCCCAACTACCGGAGGGGGTGTTCCCTCCAGGGTGCGCAGGCGGGTGGCTAGCCGCTGGACTGCCGTAATACGGCCCTTTTCATCCACCCCT
>DATAIE010000203.1:0-2255 GCA_036262875.1 Verrucomicrobiales bacterium | reverse complement strand
ATCGAGTTCATGATGCCTGGGGACAATGTCTCCGGGGATCAGGGATTTCAGGTGGATTGCGGCCTCAAGATCGCCGGCGATTCCTCCCGCGGCCACGCCTTCACACCGAAGCACCATTTTCTCGCGAGTTTCAAATCGGACTTCGGTCCGTCAAAACTGCACTTCCACCTGTTTCCGGACACGGAGGAAAACGACTTCGATACGCTGGAGTTCCGCGCCTGTTCCACGGATTCATGGCCGGTGCAAAACGGCTACGTCCATCAGGGTGAAATCCGCTGGGAAACCCGCCGCGCCACGTATCTGCGCGATCAGATGATGCGCGATACTCTGCGCGATCTCGGGCAGGAGGTGAGCCACGGCCGCTATGTGCACCTCTACGTCGACGGCCTCTACTGGGGACTCTACAACTTCTGCGAGCGCATGGGCAGCGGCTGGGCCAGCGAGCACTTCGGCGGATCGAAGGACGACTACGATGTTCTCAAAGACTACGCCGAAGTGGAGGACGGAAATCTCACGGCGTGGAACCAGTTCATGACAGAGGTGGCCACACTGCCCGCGACCGATGCCGCCGCCAATACAATGTATCAGCGTGTCCTCGGAAACAATCCCGACGGAACCCGCAATCCTGCGCTTCCTGTGCTGCTCGATGCCGGCAACCTGATCGACTACATGGCGGCGCACATCTATGCCGGCTCCGAAGACTGGCCCAATCACAACTGGTGGGGCAGCCGGCGTCGGGATGATCAGAGCGAAGGCTGGCGCTTCCACCCGTGGGATCAGGAGATTTCAAACATCAGCCTCACGCGCACGCTCTGCATCTTCGGACAGCGTTTTGAAGAGGTGAACGGCGGCAGCAGTCCCGCGATCGTCTACGACCGCCTCCGCCACAGCCCGCAGTTTCGCGCGCGCTTCCAGCGCCGGCTGGAGGCCCTGATGTTCGGCGGAGGCCCGCTCACTGCCTCCGGCTGTGCCGCCCGCTGGAACAAGCGGCAGACGGAAATCGATCAAGCCATCGTCGCCGAGAGCGCGCGATGGGGCGATGTGCGCAAAGAGCCGCCCTACACCCGCACTGACTGGCTCACCGAGATGGCCTGGCAGCAATCCTTCTGGGCACAAAATCATCCCCTCGCCATCGCCCGCTTTCAACGCGTGAACCTCTATCCTGGCGACGCAGACAGCGATGGTCTCCCGGACACCTGGGAACTGCGCCATGGACTCGACCCCTCCGTCAACGATGCCGCCCTGGACCCGGATAGCGACGGCCTGACGAACATGACCGAATTCCTCACGGATACCGATCCCCGGAACGTCGCCAGCCGCTTCACCGCCGCAGCCGCCGTTCTCAACGGCTCCCTCGCGATCACCTTCACCGCCGCCGAAGGCCGCAGCTACGCCATCCAGCGCAGCCCCGATATCGGCACATGGACTACGCTGGCCACACTGCCCGCCGCCGCTCTGGAGCGCCCTGTCGAATACACGCCTCCCTCCGCTGCCGGCACCCGGTTCTTTTATCGTGTGATCACCCCCGCGCCGTAACACATACCCTCGCCTGCGTCACAAGGAGCGGCGACATTCGTGTCGCTGTCATTTCCCCGGTGCGGCAGGGAACGCTTCACGGAGCGGGAACCGCCAGATCCTTTCCCATGCACAAACTGGTCTCAGGAGAGGACAGGTATTCTCCATAAAGCGGAATCCGCTCGAACCCCATCGACCGGTAGAGCGCCACCGCAGCCGTCAGTCTGACGCCCGTTTCAAGCACCAGCCGCCGCACTCCCAGCGCTCCGGCCTCCGCTTCCAGCGCCGCCACCAGTCGCTTCCCCAGTCCGTTTCCCCTCACCGCAGGTGCCACATACATCCGTTTGAACTCACCTGTTTCGTCATCAAGAACCCGCAGCGCTCCGCAACCCACCGGCTCTCCCTCGCGGTAGATGATAAGGAACACCCCGCGATCACCGGTTACCTCGACAGGGTCCAGTTGAAAATGGCAGGCACCCGGCTCGGGATGCGCCGCACTGAGTTCTGCATTCAGCGCACCGATCAGGGCGAGGCTCTCCGGGGAAACCAGGCTGGCGCGTGCGATGGCAATGGAATCTGATGTCATGAGAACAGGCCCGTGCGGGCAGTTTTGACTTCCTGGAGTTTCCTTTCCAGTGGACATCGGACAAGCGACAATCGAAAACCTCTCCCATGCCCGATACCCTCCAGCTTTCCCGCCCGCTCGACATGCACCTCCACCTCCGGGACGGGGACATGCT
>DATAIE010000202.1:0-2476 GCA_036262875.1 Verrucomicrobiales bacterium | reverse complement strand
AATCTCGCCAACTCCATCTATGAACGCGCCAAAGCAGCCGAGGTGGAGCGGGAGGCTGCCTTCCAAAAAGCGAAAAACAAAAAGGCGAAAAAAAAATACGCCCCTACTGCGAAATATATCGACCATGTAATCCGGCAGTTGGAAAACAGTCTTGAGCACTACCAGGAAAGCCTGGCGTTCAACGGGACGAACAAGGACGCGGCGAAGAAGAATATGGATAAAGTCGCCGCTCTTGTGGAAACACTGAGGGACATTCGCAAAGGCAAGGACAAGGAAGAACAGCAGGCTCAGGGTAAAGGGGAAGGCGAGGAGGGAGAAGGTGAGGGTCAGGAAGGCGAAGGCGATGGTGAAGGCCAATCCAAGGGAAAAGGAAAAGGGAAGGGCAAAGGAAAAGCCAAAGGCCAGGGACAGGGCTCCGGAGATGAGGAGGGCGAGGGGGACGGTGACAGCGAAGGAGAAGGCGACGGCAAAGGAGAAAACGAAGGGAAGGGCAAAGGAGACAAGGACGGCGACGGCAAAGGCGGTGACGATAAATCGAAGGACGGCGACGGAGCCGGTGCGAATGACAAATCAAACAAAGAGTTCGACGGAAAACTGAAGGCCAACGGGGACGGCGGAAACCACGACGGAGAAGGCGACAAAGACGGTAAGAACGGAGAAGGCGAGAAACCCGGTTCCAGCGGCGAAGTGGCCCGTAAACAGGCACTGCAGAAACTGCAGAATCTCTCCGGCGAACTGCCCCCGCGGGCCCGCTCCGGGAGCGTTCAGGAACGCCGCCCGGCCAAAGACTGGTGATCTCCCGCTTCCTATTCAAAACCCGAACGCAGGTTGCCTAACGATTGTTGACCGGACAATGAAGATTCTCCCCCTAACCACTCTGGGATTGCTGCTGGCCATGCTGCCCCTGGCAGCGTCCGCACAGCAAGCGCCACCGCCCGTTCCACCGGCGACTCCGCCGCCCTCCGCAGTCCCCGCTGCTCCACCGGTGGCACCGCCTGCGGTGCCTGGCACAGAGAAGACCGATACGTCTCTGGAAGTGCTCGTTTCCCCCTCTACCGTGGCGGTGGGCGAACAGGCCATGATGACGGTGCGCGTGCCGGACGGACGCAATCTTGAAAAATATCCGCCGCTGATTGAGACGAGCGGTCTGAGCATTCAGTTCGCCGGTCGCAGCGCCCGGCCCTACCGCGCCGGCGGCAAAACCTTCAATAACATGGAGCTCCAGTATTACGTGGAGGCCCTGGAGCCCGGCACCTATACGATTCCGGAGCAGAAGTTCATCATCGATGGAAAGCAGTACACCTCCAGGCCCGTGCAGGTGGTTGTCAGCGACG
The DNA here is from genome assembly GCA_036262875.1 of Verrucomicrobiales bacterium. GTDB lineage: Bacteria > Verrucomicrobiota > Verrucomicrobiia > Verrucomicrobiales > V1-33 > V1-33. The sequence continues at coordinate 1,142 of DATAIE010000202.1, read as the reverse complement.
GTCCGCCCATCGAGGACGCCCTGAAACCTCAGGCGCAGTTGGCGGTGGGGAAGACGGAAATGTGGGAGGGCGAAGAGGTGCCCGTGGTGGTCAGCGTCCTGCTGCACCGGGCCATCCAAATCACCAGCAGCCCGTTCCCGGTCATCAAAACGGACGGTATCGCGGTTTCCCGCTTTGACCGCAGCGCACGGATCGACCAGGCGGAAATCAACGGTCAGTTGTGGAACTCGTGGCAGATGCCCAGTTCCATGGTGGCACTGAAATCCGGTCCCATCGCGCTCGGTCCCGCGGATGTGAAACTGGAAGTGCTGGTGCCCACCGGCAGCACCCGCCCTGACATTTACGGCAGCTACTCCACCGCGCGGAGGACACTCAAGGTGAAGAGCAACGCCATCAACATTCGCGTGAAGCCGCTGCCGTCCGACGGCAAACCGGATGGATTCGCCGGAGCCGTGGGGAACTTCCAGCTTTCCGCGCAGACGGAGCAGCAGTCCACGGGGCCACAGGCCGTTCCGCTCGGAGATCCGATCGCCTTCGAGCTCATGGTCACCGGCGTGGGGAATTTTGACGCAGTGACTGCTCCCTCGCTTGAGAAAGCCGAAGGACTCCGCGCCTACAAGCCAAAGGTGTCCCTCGAAAACCGCGGCCTCGGCACGGAGCAGGGGCAAAAGGGGTTTACTCAAATCATCTTCACCGAAAAGCCGGGGCCCATCGCGGTTGTCTTTACCCTCCCGTATTTCGATCCGGCGGCAGGCAAATACGTCACTGCTAAAAGCGAACCGGTGCAGTTCATCGTCACCGGCGATCCCGTCGCCGTGGCGGCCGCCTCGGTCGCGACCGCGGCGGAAACGAAGGACTTCAGCGGTGTCGCCAAAGCCGACGTTCCCAGGGAGGACCTCCAGGACATCCTGCCAAATCCGGTCCAGGGGAGCCGCTGGTTTCCGATGACCACCGCCACGGTCCAGGTCAGCCCCTGGATGCTCCACGGCATCCCGGCCATTTTGCTGGCGCTGATCCTCAGCACCGGAACGGTGAAACGGCTCCGCGCATGGCAGATCGCCAACCGGCCTCCGCCCAATGCTCCCCGCGAATGCTCCCTGATCGCACGCGACCTCCACCGCAGCAATCTCTCACTCCTCCAG